>JADLHE010000593.1 GCA_020848965.1 Saprospiraceae bacterium | reverse complement strand
GATTGGCGACCAAGTGCTGACGAAGCGATTGGTGGTTAGCAAGTAAATTACGCTTGGCATCCTCTACTGAATGCCAAAATAGGATAGCAAAGGGAGCGAAAATTGTGCAAGCAGTTTTCGCTCCTTTTTGTTTTTGCAAGTTATTAAAGGGTATTCCATAGTCTAAAATACAGGGCATTTAATTTGAATACAAGCTGTCAATAAATCAATATAAGACAATGCAGGCAAAAAAAAAGGATAAAGTCTTCAATTTTAGATAATAAGCTTTACCTTTATCCCTTGATTCAGCATGCTTTTAGTATTAGTGGTTTCCAAGCTGAATATTAATAATATTTGATTGCCAACGATTAGGGTGCAGCATTAGGTTATTTCTGTATTTTAAATTTAATAATCAATTAAACATCTCCGTGTACTCATGGTAACAACCATAGACCTCTGCTTTCAAAATCAGTCTCAAGCCATTGCAGCTTATCTAATAAAAACCAATGATGGGCCTGTGCTCATCGAAACGGGGCCTCATTCAACACTCCCGGTTTTGGAAGCTGCGCTGCTAAAAAGTGGTTTTAAATTATCAGATATTAAGCATGCGTTTGTGACGCATATTCACCTCGACCACGCAGGTGCAGCTTGGGCATTGGCTGAGCAGGGTGCTACTATTTATGTGCATCCACTGGGCTTGCCGCATTTGCATAATCCCGACAAACTCCTTTCCTCGGCTAAAAGAATCTACCAAGACAAAATGGACAGTCTTTGGGGAACTTTGGAGCCGATTCCGAAAGAGCAACTATGTGCAGTTAGGCATGGTAGCATGGTTAAAATCGGCGGCCTAAATTTTTCAGTTTGGCATACGCCCGGCCACGCCATCCACCACATTACCATCGCCGTTAAGAACCTGGCTTTCACGGGCGATGTGGCAGGGGTAAAAGTGGGCGAAAACGGTCCGGTGATGCCACCTTGCCCACCTCCCGATATTGATATAGAAACTTGGAGAGCATCCATCAATCTATTGAAATTGAGGCGGTTCAATGCGCTTTACCTAACCCATTTTGGGAGGGTCAACAATCCCAAAAAACATTTTTTGGAACTGGAAGGCCGGTTGCTCAATTGGGCCAATTGGATTCGGCCATTTTGGGAGCGAAACGCACCTTTTGAAGAGGTTTTGCCCCTTTTCAAGGCTTATGTGGACAAAAGTTATGACCAACTCGGTTTGCCTGCCGAGGACAGGCTACGGTATGACCTTGCCAACCCACCCGATATGAGCATTGGTGGGCTTTATCGTTATTGGACAAAAAAAGCTGCCCCACCAAAGTAGGGCAACCCAACTCAACTCCAAATACAGGAATTGCTACGATGCTGCAAATATGAGGCAGCGTCCACCCAGCTAATTGGGTGCATGAGCAAGCGTGGTCAGGCAGCTAGTATTCGTCGTTTTTTGGCTAAAACTCCTACATTTGGCCAGTCATGAAGTTTTCCTTGCCACGAAATATTGACACGAAGCGGCTGTTGTCCTTTCTTGGCCGAGCCAAGCAGCAACAAACCAAGCTGCAAACGCCCGACGACCGCCGGGAGGTGCTGCAATTGCCGGAGCCTCGCACCCCGTTCGATATTTACCGAAAGCAAAAACTCATTAACCTGCTGAACCTCAGGCAGTTGGCCGAAGGCCGCTCCGTCCTCGAAATCGGCTGCGGCATTGGTGACCTGCTCAAGGAAATTGCGAAGTACAATCCAAAAGAACTCTATGGTGTGGACCGGTCGCCGAAGATGGTGGCCTATGCCAACGCTTTTTTGAAGGACGAAAAAGTCGATGTCCAAGTGGCCAACCCGTTTCGCTTGCCTTTCCCCGAAAAGTCCTTCGACCTTGTGGTGGTGATGGACGAGTTTCAGCATGTTTTTTCGGAAAAAGATGCCGAGAAGCTGTTTTTCGAGGTTTGCCGGGTGGCCCGGCAATGGGTGATTTTGGTGGAGGACACCGCCCCGGAACAGAAAACCGAGGACAAACGCCTGCTGCGCACCGTCCAGAAATACAAGGACGAGATGAAGAAAAAGCGCTTCCACCTGCGCAGCACCAGCTTCCTCGACATAGCCGCCACCAGCTATATCTACACCAGCCGCAGCAATCCTTGGCATTGGGTCAGGTGGGTGTTCAGCCCGCTGCTTTATTTGCTGGGCTTCCCAAGCTCCGTGATGAAAATGCCGTCCAGCGATGAGAAAATACCCGACTCGGAACTGGCCATGAAACTGCAAGAGTTTACCCTGCCCTTCGCCACAAGCCTCGATGGTATCTTCCGTAAGGTGGAAGGAACCACCGTCATGCGTTTCGAGCGGGAGCAGTTGTTTAGGCGGGGTTGAGCTTTTTTCTTCGCAATTTCGAAGGACTGGTTTTCTTTGCGAGGTGGTTCTCAAAAGCCGCCATTTCAGCATCAAAACAAAACAATGCGATTCAAAATCTTGGCCTGTCTGCTGGTACTGCCAGTCTTGGTTTTTTCACAAAAACTACCGCCCAATTATTACCTCCCAAATGGCAAATACGACCGCAACATCCCAACGCCCCAGCAGTTTTTTGGCTTTGAAATCGGTGATTGGCACCTCAGCCACGACCAAATAATCGCCTACTACAAAGCATTGGATGCTGCCAGCCCAAGAATCACATTGAACGAATACGGCCGTAGCCACGAGGGCAGGCCGTTGGTTTACCTGACCATCACCTCTGAGGCGAACCACGCCAATTTGCAAAGCATTCAAAATGAGCACCTTGCGCTTTGTGACCCTGATAAATCTGCCAAATCGGACGTTTCGAAAATGCCCATCGTCGTTTATCAAGGCTTCAGCATTCACGGCAATGAACAAAGCGGTGCGAACGCCGCAACTTTGGTGGCCTATTATTTGGCTGCTTCGCAAGAGGATGAAACCTTGAAGCTATTGAATGAGGCCGTCATTCTGCTCGACCCTTGCTTTAATCCAGACGGCATGCAGCGTTTCAGTTCCTGGGTGAATGCCAACCGCAGCAAGCACCTCAACGGCGACCCCAACGACCGGGAGTACGACGAACCTTGGCCAAAAGGCCGCTACAACCACTACCTTTTTGACTTGAACCGGGATTGGTTGCCGGGACAACAGCCGGAAAGTGTGGGCCGAATCGCCAATTTTCAAGCATGGAAGCCCAATATCCTCACCGACCACCACGAGATGGGCAGCAATTCGACCTTCTTTTTCATGCCCGGTGTGCCGAGTCGGGTGAACCCGCTCACACCCAAGTTGAACCAAGAACTGACGGCTAAAATCGGTACCTACCATGCGGCTGCCTTGGACAAAATCGGGTCGCTGTACTATTCCGAAGAAGGCTTCGATGATTTCTATTTTGGCAAAGGCTCTACCTATCCCGATGCCCAAGGCTGCATCGGCATCCTGTTCGAGCAGGCCAGCAGTCGGGGGCATTTGCAGAACACCACGAACGGGCCGCTTTCCTTCCCATTCACCATCCAAAACCAAGTGCAGGTGGCATTCTCCACCCAGAAAGCCGCTGTCGCCATGCGCACGGAACTGCTTGATTATCAGCGCAATTTTTATAAAAACAACCTCGAAGAAGCCCGCAAGGACAGCCGGAAAGCCTTTGTGGTTGGGGAACGATACGACCATGCCCGATTGATGAAATTTGTTGAAATGGTGCAAAGGCAGGGCATTGCCGTTTTTGAAACAAAGGAGAAAATCAAGGCTGGCGGGACGGATTTCGAGCTGGGCAGCAGCTACCTTATTCCTTTGGAACAACCGCAATACAAGCTGATTTTGGGCATGTTCCAACGGGATACCACTTTCACGGACAGCATTTTCTACGACATCAGCGCTTGGACGATGCCGCTGGCTTTCAACTTGGAATACGCCAGCCTGAACAGCAGCCAGTTCTCGAAAAAACTATTGGGCGATGAAGTTAAGGCAGCCAAAAAATCATGGGAGGAATACCAACTCCCTGGCGGGAACCCAGTTTATTACGCATTTGAATGGGATGGGTATTATGCTCCCAGCGTTTTGAATAAGCTGTTTGAAGAAGAAATTCATCAAATCAAGTTGGCAACCAAGCCATTCACTGCCGAAACTGACAAAGGCTTGCATGAGTTCAGGCCCGGCACCATTGTGCTCAGCGCCTATCATAATAACCCTACCCTAAATGTTTTTGAACTAGGAGCCATTGCGGCTGGAGTAAAGGTCTATGGTCTAAAATCGGGACAAACCAGCGTTGGCCCCGACCTCGGCAGCAGCAGTTTTGAGTTGCTGCGCAAACCCAAAGTGGCGCTCTTGATGGGCGATGGCGTTTCACCGACCGATGCAGGAGAAATCTGGCATTTGTTGGACACCCGGTACGGAATGGGCATCACGAAACTAGACCTCAGCGATGCTACGCCCAGCATACTTGAAAGGTACAATGTCGTCATAATGGCGAATGGCAGCTACGGCGCACTCAATGCCGAAGCTCTGCGCACTTGGGTGAATGGCGGCGGTACCCTTATCGCCGTCGAAGGCGCAGTTAAATGGCTGGAAAGCAAACAGTTAGGGAGTATTACATTGAAAAAAGAACCTGAAACAGCCTCCACTACAACTGCCCGCCGCCCATACATCGGTGCCTCGGAAGACCGGGCAGCCAATGAACTGCCGGGCAGTATCTTCGAGGCGGAACTCGACCTGACACATCCGCTTTGCTTTGGATTCAGCCGCAATAAACTGCCCGTTTTCAAGGGTAGCGGCCTGTTTTGCGAAGCAGTGAAAAGCCCTTATGCATCTCCCGTGGTGCTCACCAAGCAGCCCCTGATGGCAGGCTATGTTCCAAGGAAAATGAAAGCCTTGGCACCGAACAGCCCATCGGTGGTGGTGACCGGGGTGGGGCAGGGGCGCATCATTTGCATGTTGGACAATCCGTGCTTCCGGTCGTTTTGGTACGGCACCGACAAGCTCATGGCCAACGCCGTTTTCTTTGGAAATATCATCGCTTCGCAAACAGTGGAGCGGAAGTGAGGATGAAAGGAATTGATTAGGTCGCTTTGCCTCGCAAAACTTTTTTTTGACGCAGAAAGACGCAGATTTTATTGGATGGGTTATGTTTTTGCGAAGCAAAATCGGACATAATAAATCATAAAAAATCAGTGTCTTTCTGCGTCGAAAACCCTTTTTGCGCAGCAAAAACAAAAACAATAACCAGCGTCCTTCTGCGTCGAAAACCCATTTTTGCGCAGCAAAAAATCCGACAGCACCGACAACATAACTATGCTAAAACAATCCATATCGAATTATTACCGTGAACAATTCGGCAGCGTCCCCGAAATCATCGTTAGGGCACCCGGCCGCATCAACCTCATAGGCGAGCATACCGACTACAACGGTGGCCTCGTGCTGCCTGCCGCCATTGACAAGGCCAATTGGCTGGCAATGGGTCGTCGTGACGATAATTTGCTGAAAATCAGTTCTTTTGATTTGAAGGACGAGTTCAATGGCAATGTGATTGCTGTTTCAAAATCGGATAAAGGCTGGCCGAATTACCTTCTGGGCGTCATCAGCGAACTGCAAAAAGACGGTGTCGAAATCGAAGGGGTGAACGTGGCTTTTGGGGGCGACATCCCCATCGGGGCTGGGCTTTCGTCGTCGGCAGCCTTGGAAAGCGGGATGTTGTCGGGGTTGAACCGCCTCTTCGACTTGGAGCTGAAAAAAATGGACATTGTGAAGTTGGCGCAAAAGGGCGAAAACCGCTTCGTCGGCATGAACTGCGGCATCATGGACATGTTTGCCTCCGTCATGGGTCGGGCGGACAGCGTGGTGAAATTGGATTGCCGCAGCCTTGAGTACGAGCATTTCCCGTTCCATGCGCCCGGTTACACGCTCGTGCTTTGCGATAGCGGCGTCAAACATGCCCTTGTGGACAGCGAATACAATACCCGGCGACGGGAATGCGAGGAAGGTGTGCGCTTGTTGCAGGCCGTTTCGCCCAGCATACAGAGCTTGCGTGATGTGCCCCTCGAACTGCTTTTGGCTGAAAAAGAGCGGTTGTCGGAGGTGGTCTTTCGACGCTGCAAATTTGTGGTGGAAGAAATCGGTAGGGTAGAGGCCGTTTGCAACAAATTGAAAATGAATGATTTATTGGCCGTTGGCCAATTGATGAACCAAACCAACGATGGCCTTCGCCACGAATACGAAGTGACCTGCCCCGAAACGGATTTTTTGGTGGAGGAGGCGCAAAAACAAGCTTTCGTGCTAGGCGCAAGGCAGGTGGGCGGCGGCTTTGGTGGTTGCACCCTGAATTTGGTGGCGGCCAAGGAAGCGCCCGTTTTCATCGAAAAAATGAAGGCAGCTTATCAGCGCAAATACGCCAAAGAGCTGCCTTGCCACGAGGTAAAACTGATGGATGGGGTGACGATAACCGCCTAATTTTTCTTCAAGAAACTAAAAGAAATAGCTCACACTGCCCTTCAAAAAGAAGGGCGTTCCCGGCGTGAAATGCAGCTCCGACACGGGTTCCAGTTCCCCTTTCAGGCGACTTTTGGTATCAAATTGTGCATCGTTGAACTCAGTATTTAGCAGGTTTTGCACAGAAAGGTTGATGTCAAAATCCCGCTTTTTGAAACCTAGCATGGCGTCCACCACGAATTGTCCGGTGGCCATGACGCTGTTGTCCTCATTGGCCGGGCGGTCGCCGATGTGGCGATAACGGAGGCTGCCGTACAGCCCATTTTTTGCCTTGGCCGTCAGTCCGCCAATACTGGTAGAGGTTGGGGCGAGTGGGATATAGTTTTGGCCCTCAGGTTCGCCTTTCGCACGGGGCTTGGTAAGGTTCAGGTCGAGGTCGGCGTACAACCAATTGGTCACTTGCCAGCGGGCGCTGAAATCAATGCCTTGGCGCTGGGTTTTTCCACTTGGTTCCACCACGGCAGCATCGCCCACGTAAACGAATTCTTGCTGCAAGTCCATCCGCCAAACCGAGGCGTTCAGCAACAGGCTGGGCACTGGTTTGAACATGGCTCCAAATTCAAGCCCGTAAGCCTTCGGCAATATCTGCTGGCCTTGCTGCGCAACCACCACCCTGGTGTCGTTGGAGTGGAAGCCGATGCCACTGTTGGCATAGAAGCGGAGTGCATCCGTTGCATCGAAAAACAGGTTCAATTTTGGCGAAAACGTGCCTTTCAACTGTGTTTGGTGCTTGTAAATGCTGTCCAGTGCATTCACATAGCCGAAGAAAAACTGGTCGGAGCGCAGCCCAAGGTTGATTTTCCAGCGGCGGGTGATTTCCAAGCTTGAGTTGGCATAAAGGCCAGCATTGCCTTCTTGTACGTCCCCAAGTGCAAGGTTGGCCGTGGTTTCCCGACGGTTTTTGGTGCGGCTAAGTTCAACACCATCTACTTCGTCAAAGCGGATTTGAAGCCCTGCCTCTGTGGTCAGGCGCTTGCCGCCGATGCTTGCCTCTTTGCTCCAAGAGCCGTTGTAGCCGATGATTTGGCGGCTTTCTTTTTGCCGGATTTGGTCGCCGTTCACGGGGTCTTCCAAGAAAAAAGTGAAATTGGAATAGAGTTCAAAATCGTATTTTACGAAGTAAACCTGGTTTTTCAGAAACGTGCGGTTGCCGAGGTTTTTCATGAAAACAAGGTTCAGGTTTGAGCGGCTGGTGTTGCCGCCCTCCGTTGGGTCAATGGAGCCGAATCGGGTAATCGTACCGTCGGCAATGGCCCGCTGCGGTATCTGCCCAGAGTGGTCCCAACTGCTTTTAAAGGTCGAAAACGAAGCCGTAATGCTTTGATTATCACCGATTAACCCCGAATATTTACCCATGATATTGAACCGAGTAAAGTTCTGTGGGTTGTCGAAATAGCTGTTCGAAAAGGAGTATTCAGAGGCCAGCCAAGCATTCTGGTTGCGTGCTTTGGCGGTATTTCCCAATAGGTCAAATGCCCCGACGGTTCGGTAGGTGTCAAATTGGCCCGCTTCCAGTTTCACCATGCTGCGGTCGAGCGCCGTGGGCGTGTTGAAGTTTACGTGGCCCGCCGTTGCAAAGTCGCCCGAAGCAGCGTCATAGTTTCCCTTGGCGAAGTCCACGCCACGCACTAGTTCCGGTATGAGAAAGTGCAGGTCGGCGTAGCCCTGCCCGTGGGCATGTGAGACCATGTTGACGGGCATCCCATCGGCAGTGATGCGGATGTCGGTGCCGTGGTCAATATCGAAGCCACGGAGGAAAATTTGCTCGGCCTTACCACCGCCAGCGTGCTGCGCAATGACGAGGCCCGGCACAATGCGCAGGATGTCCTGTGAATTGTTCAGCGGACGAGTTTGTATATCCAATGCGCTGATAGTGTGCAAGTTAGCGGTGGCCTCGGAGGCAATATGCACATCTGGCAGATTGATTTCCTTCGGTAAAAGGCTGAGCTTGAAAGCGGTGGTTTCATGGTCGTTCACTTTCACCGTAAGCGTCGTATCTGAGTAACCGATATAGCTGATGCTGACCCGAAATTCGCCGTTTGGCAGGTCAACAAAAGTGAAAATGCCCAGCTCGTCTGTAAAAGTGATTTGTGCAGGTTCGGAGTTGATGCTGACGTAGGCACCGGGCAGGCCGGTCATGGTTTCTGCATCGAGCACCATTCCTTTTAGCGTGCCATTATGGGCGTTTAACCCGTAAGAAGCCAAAAGTAGAATGAAGGCAAAAAATGATTTGAATTGAAAATAAGGGTGTTGCGTCTTATTCATTTTAGTCCAATTATGACGGTTGGTGAAATGTACGATTGAGAAGCGGGTAATGGATTTTATAGCACGAGCATTTCAATGAAAAAAGAGCGATTTTTCAAATGGGCGTGAAATTGAATACTGCCAAACAAAAATAGCTGCTGTCATTAACACACGATAAATCAGCAATGTTTTAGATTTATTTTTCTAAAAAGGCTGAAATAAATCAAAGCAATTCCCGCTTGAAATGACGCTGGTTTGCCAAGCTATAATTTTAGTTAAAGTTATTCTTTGCCGTTTTGATAATTACTTTCATAGTTTTGCCGCCGCAATTTCACATTGAATGCACGAAACAGCGTTTATATCAGCACTAAAATCAGGCGACAAAAACGCCCTCGGTACAGTCTATGACCAGTACGGAGCTGCGCTTTACGGCGTTGTGCTGCGCATCGTGCAATCACCGGAAGTGGCGGAAGAAGTGGTGCAGGATGTTTTTTTGAAAATTTTCAGGAACATCGCCAGCTTCGATGAAACAAAGGGCAAGTTCTATACTTGGGCCGTCAATATTGCCCGAAATACGGCCATTGACGCCACCCGTACCAGCGAATTCCGCAAAAGCCAGAAAACCGACCAATTCGATTTCGTCGTATATCGGGAATCGCATACAGCAACACCTTTTGTGGAAGGCATCGGCCTAAAGGAATTGGTGGGCAAGCTGGAGGAAAAACACAGAAAAGTGATTGACCTCGCCTATTTCCAAGGCTATACGCAAACAGAAATAGAGCAGGCGCTGAACATCCCAATCGGGACGGTGAAAACCCGTATGCGATTGGCAATCAAAGAGTTAAGAAAAGTTTTTAGTTAGGCAGTTCACAGTTTGCAGTCAAAATTGGTTTTCCCAGCCGCTGACTGCAAACTGCCAACTGTCCAACTGCCAACTATAAAATGGACCTTCAATCTTACATAACATCCGGTATTTTGGAGCTGTACGTCAGCGGCCTTGCCACGCCCGAAGAAGCACGGGAAGTGGAACAAATGGCTGAGCAGCACCCCGAAGTACAAGCTGAACTGGATTCCATCCAGAAAGCATTGGAGGCTTATGCGGGCACTCATGCCGTGCGCCCACCCGCTGGTTTGAAGGAGAAAGTGATGCAGCGCCTCGAAGCTGCGCCCAAAAGCCGGCCCAAAGAAACGGCTTCCCAAAAAGAACCTACATCTACGTCTCAATACAGTTACGAACCCCGTGAATCGTCGGGAAGTGGCAGCACGAACATCGCAAGCATAGCCTCATGGATTCTGGGCCTAGCATTGCTTGGCTCATTGGTGGCCATTTTCTTGTTCTGGCAAGATGCTGAACGGGCCAAAGCCAAAGTGCAAGCCGCCAAGGACGAAACGGAACAATTGCGGAAGGATTGCGAAGCGGAAAAAGCGAAGGCCAAAGCCGTCAACGACCAGTTTGTGGTGCTCCGCCATTGGGCCACCAAACCCGTGCAACTCAAGGCTACGCCCATCGGTGGCGATGCTTACGCCATTGTTTTTTGGAACAAAGTAAAAAAGACCACTTACCTCGATTTGGGCAAATTGCCAAAGCCTGCTGCCGACAAGCAATTCCAGCTTTGGGCCATCGTGGACGGAAAACCTACCGATATGGGTGTTTTCGAGGTGGCGGATACCAATGATTTGGTGGCCATTGAAAGCAAATTCATCGAAGCCCCGCAGGCTTTTGCCATTACACTGGAGCCCAAAGGCGGCAGCGCTGTACCTACCCTCGACCAAATGTGGGTGGTGGGCGCCGTCGGAAAGGGGTAATTTATTCTGTTCAGCCTGCCTATCTTTGCCCGCATGAGCATCTTCGTGCAAATTCTCCACTTATTGCGCAAGGAATTCACCTTGGAACTGCGTCAACGCTACGCCATCAGTGGTATCTTGCTGTACGTACTGAGCACGGTTTTCATCGTTTACATCTCCTTTCAGCACATCGGCCCACAGGTTTGGAACGTGCTGTTTTGGGTCATCATGCTGTTCGCTTCGGTGAATGCCGTGATGAAAAGCTTTGTGCAAGAGAGCGGCTATCGGCAATTGTATTATTACCAATTGCTGCACCCGGTGGCCATTTTGCTTTCCAAAATGATTTACAATGCCCTGCTGCTGCTGGTTTTGGGAGCCATTACCTTTGTGTCACTGAGTTTTGTGGCGGGCAATCCGGTGAAGGATGCGAGGGTATTTGCGCTGGCCTTGTTCCTGGGCAGTTTGGGTTTTTCCATCACCTTTACCTTTGTATCCGCCATTGCGTCCAAGGCTGACAATAGCAGCACATTGATGGCCATCTTGAGCTTTCCGGTGGTCATCCCCATTTTGTTGCTGTTGGTGAGCCTTTCGGCTCAAAGCATTGGGCTGTTGGGCAGCGAAAGTTTGGGTGAAAAAATCAGCCTTTTGGCCGCCGTGGATTTGATTTTGGTGGCAATGGGCATGGTGCTCTTCCCTTTCTTATGGAGGGATTGACGGGATGTTCATTGTTTCATTGCTTCATTGTTTCATTGTTTCATTGCTTCATTGTTTGCCCGCTAAACGACAACTAAGACACCATGAAACCATGAAGCCATAAAACCATGTATCAATGAAGCCATGCAACCATGAAGCCATGAAGCCATGAAACCATGAAACCATGAAACAATTCAACAATGAAACCATGAAAAAAAATTGGTGGAAAATATTGGGCGTAGCCCTGATGGTTTATGCCTTTGTGGCGGGCCTGCTCATACCCTTGAAGCCGGGCCTTATCGGCGTGGAACCGACGATATTGGAGGCGGGGAAGCAGGTCACCTTGAACGTGGAGGGTTACAACACTTTTTTGCAGTCGCAAAAAAAAGACCTGAACGCATGGCTAGTGCGAAAGGACGGCAAATTGCTGAAGCCCGTTTCAATGGAGGTGCAAAGCGAGACGAATCTCTCCGTCAGTTTTCAATTGCCAAAGAAAGAAACACCCGCCGATGTAATTGACACCCTGCAACTCGTGGTGGACAACCCCGCCGATGGCCATTTCATCCGAAATGTCTTCGTGAAACAAGGCGCAGACTCCATTACCACTGCGGCCACTTGGTCAGCGGAAAACGTGGAATTGCACGAAAACCACGGCTTTTCCTATCCTTTCCTCATCAACAATTACGAAAGCTCCCGCAACCTGTTTTACCACGTGCCCATGTGGTTTTCCATGTTCATCATTGCGATAGCAGCAGCCATTATCAGCGCATTGTACCTCTTCAAGCGGGACTCAAAGCACGACCTGATGGCCGAGGCCCTTTCCAAAGTAGCCATGCTGCTCGGCCTGCTTGGTCTCGTGACGGGCGCAGTTTGGGCACGCAATACTTGGGGGCAGTATTGGAGCAACGACCCCAAACAGGTCTATACTGCCATCGGTCTGCTCATCTACGGCGGCTATTTCGTGCTCCGCTCCTCATTTGAAGACCCCGAAAAGCGGGCAAGAATCTCGGCAGCCTACAATATCTTCGCTATTTCCTCGCTGTTCCCACTGCTCTACATCCTCCCGAAATTCGCAACCGAATCCT
>JADLHE010000592.1 GCA_020848965.1 Saprospiraceae bacterium | reverse complement strand
CTTTACTTGGCTTTTCGCTACCCAAACCAATATGTACTCTACGATTTTGAGGCGTTCCGCAAATTGATGGAACTGCTCGGCAGCCGAGACCTACCCAAAGTGGACGACCTGGGCCGTTACTTTAAGGTCATGCGCACCATTTTCACTTTTTTGAAAAAGAACGAGGAAATATTCGCCTTGCATGGCAAGCGAATAACACCCGGCCTCCATTACGAAGGCGAAACCCTGCTAGTAGCCTGGGACTTTATGAACGTTGCAACAAAAATGTGACCCCCTCTCACCTCTCACCCTCTCACCTCTCTCACCTCTCTCACCCTCTCACACCTCTCACTCTTTAGAAAACGTCCATTTCACCATTTCTTTCAGCGTCGCTTTTTTGCCATACAACAATACGCCGACCCTGTAAATACGGCCCGACAGCCACACGAAGAACACGGAAGAGCCAGCCAACACGACCATCGAGAGCAGTACCTCCCAAAGTGGCGGTTCGAAGGCCAGCCTTGCGGGCATGAGCACGGGTGAGGAAAGCGGGAAAATGGACATCCATCGGGCCAGCGAACTGTTCGGGTTTTCGACTACGGGGCTGATGAGTATTACCGACAAAATGATAGGGGCCATTGCTACCAAAGAAAGCGACTGGCTCTCGCCCATATCATCGCCCATGGAGGCGCCAACTGCTGCGAAAAGCGAGGCATAAATGAAATACCCGCCTATGAAAAAGAACAGGAAAAGCGGCAGGATATAAGCCCAGTTTTGGTTGGTTATGGCCTCAAACACAACACCAGCCTGAGAGGCCATCTCCGGCGTCGGCTGTTGCATGGGCATATTGCTTTGCATGGTCATTGCATCAGCACCAAGAAATGCCGTGGCGACTTGTGTTAGCGCAAAGGTCATCACCATCCAAATGAGCATTTGCGTGATGCCGACGGCACTTACTCCGATGATTTTGCCCATCATCAGTTGGAAAGGTTTCACCGATGAAATAATGACCTCCACAATGCGGCTCGTTTTTTCCTCCATCACCGAGCGCATGATCATTGCGCCATAGAAAATGAGCACGATATAAATGATGAAACCAGCAAAAAAGCCAATGGCAGTGGCCAGTTCAGCGCTGCTTTTTTTGCCAGTTTCCACCAATTCACCCTTTTCGTTGAACGCCAGTTCCTCTTGTTCAATGCCAATATCGGTCTTGAAGCTCTCCATCACTTCTTCGCTATAGCCAGCGTCCTTTATCTTTTTGGCTTCCACCTGTTCAGCCACCTGTCGCTCGATATAGCTCACCACGCTCAACGAAAGCTGTTTCTCCGAAAAATAGCTGAGCTGCAACTTGCCGGTTTTGCCCTGCACAGCGGGAATATGCAGCACGCCATCGTAGCCCATCGTCTTGTAGTTTCTTTTCAGCACGGGAAGTTCTTCTTTTGCCAAGGCAAAACTGACATTGGCCGATGCGTCGGTGGGAGGTACGAAGATGCCAGAGTCGTCGCTCACCAGCAGCGATTTTTTCTCTTTCCCAGAAAATATCGTTACCAAAACGGGTATGGTAAACAGCGCCACGAAGAGTATCGGCGAAAGCAACGTGATGAGGATAAAGCTCTTTTTCTTTACCCTAGTCAGGTATTCACGCTGTATGATGAGCCAAAGTTTGTCCATCTTTATAAGGATTGAAGGATTGAATGAGCGAAGGATTGAAGGAGTTGGCAGTTCGACAGTGGGCAGTTGGCAGTTGAATAGTCATTTAGCAACGACTGGGGTCAGACTTTCGAACTATTAGACTAAAAGACTGACTGCCCACTGCCAACTGTCGAACTTCTAACTGATCGTCTCGCCGACCCGGCGGATGAAAATATCGTTGATGCTCGGCAATAACTCGTTGAAGGAGCGCACCTCAACCCCATTGTTGATGAGGTACCCAAGTACGTCATTCGTGGCAGCGCCTTCGGCCAATTGCACGGTAAGTGCCTGGCCTTCGTTTTTTTTGATATTGAAAATGGGGTTTGTGGCATCTAGGTCGAAGGCTTGTGCATTGCCATATTCAATGCGGAAAAGGTTCTCCTTGAAGCGCTGTTTCACCTCGGCCACCCGACCTTCCAGCACGTTTTTACCCTTGTTAATCAGCACAATATGGTCGCACATTTCCTCTACCTGCTCCATGCGGTGCGTGGAGAAGATGATGCTCGTGCCCTGTTGGGCAAGTTCCCGGATTTCCGCTTCGATGAGGTTGGCGTTGATGGGGTCGAGGCCACTGAACGGCTCGTCCAGTATGAGCAACTTGGGCTTGTGCAGCACCGTGGCGATGAACTGCACCTTCTGCTGCATGCCCTT
Organism: Saprospiraceae bacterium; assembly: GCA_020848965.1. GTDB lineage: Bacteria > Bacteroidota > Bacteroidia > Chitinophagales > Saprospiraceae > UBA6168. The sequence goes on along the minus strand of JADLHE010000592.1, from coordinate 14,071 downwards.
AGAAAGTTCGTCCACTTTTTTGTCCCACCAAGTACCGATGTCGAAGCGCTTGAACCAAAAGCCAAGTTCCTGACGGGCTTGTGCGGCGGTAAGTCCCTTCAGCCGGGCGAGGTAGGTGAGTTGCTCGCCCACTTTCATTTTTTTGTAAAGGCCCCGCTCTTCGGGCATATACCCGATTTGTTCGGGGTGGCGGCTGTTGAGCGGCTCACCGTCGAGCCAGATTTGCCCGGCATCAGCCTTGGTGATATTGGTGATGATGCGGATGAGCGAGGTCTTGCCCGCCCCGTTTGGCCCCAACATGCCAAAGACAACGCCTTTTGGGATGTCAAAACTCACATGGTCAACGGCGGTGAAACTGCCGTAAGTCTTGACCACACCTTGCATTCGGAGGATATTGTTTTCCATTTTAGGTGGATGCTGAATTGAAGAAGCCAAGGTAGCTTTTTTGCAAAACCATCTGCGGCTTGATTTATATGAGTGCCTTTTTTTCTTCGATGAAAACGGCTGTAAACGCTAGGTGCTTTGTGGAGCAAACAAAATAGCTGCACGATTATAGAAAGTTGTTGACAAGTGCAGTAAACCTTTAACGCTTTTCTAACTTTCGGGCCGTGATACTTTTTCACGGCTTTTCGTCAAAATTTCAAAATCAATTCAAAATGAAAAAATCAGTTATCCAGTTTTTGTCTGTTCTATTGTTTGCTGCCGCAATCATGGTCACAAGCTGCCGTGAAGGTGGTGCTGAGCAATCCACCACAACCAACGAGCCTGCCCCAGACAGCACACAGGCCGTTGAGGAAGCCATCGCTGCACCTGTAGATTCCCTTGCAAAGGAACTCGACGAGACTGCCGATGAAATTGAGCAAGATGCAAAAGAACTTGAATCTGCGCTTGATTCCCTTTAGAGATGTGTAAAACGCTCAACCTAGTTTCAAATCATTAAAAATCATCAAAATGAAGATTAAACAATTGTTCGCAATCGTAGTGTTGTTAGTGTTTTCAGCGGCTACCACCGTAGTTTTTGCCCAACAGGGCAAGGGCGCAGAAAAGAAAGAGCAGAAGGCCGTTGCCAAGTCCAACAAAGCGGCTGAAAAAGCTCAAAAAGGCGGGGAAGAAGCTCGCAAACAAGCCGAAAAATCAGGTAGCGAAGCTAAATCGGAAGCGGAAAAGGCCAAGAAAAATGCGGAAAAATCTGGCAAGCACGCCGAAAAAGAAGGTAAGGAAAAAGCCCGCAAAGGCCACGACGACGATGACCAAAATGCCGATGGTCACGATGAAAACGATGCCGACGAAACCGAGGGCAAAGGAGGCGAAAGCCACGGCAAGGGTCACGGTTATGGCAAGGACAAAGGCGATATGAGCGGCAAGGATTTTGGCAAACAACGTTCGGAAGAAGCCCGTGCAAAGCACCCTGAGAAGCACAAGCGCACCAGCGATGCGGTCACAAAAGGCAATGGCGACGTAGCCAAAGGCAAGCAGAAAATCAAAGACGCCAAGTCTAAGCTGGAAAAGGACAAAAAATCCGGCAAGATGAAGCCTGAAGACATCAAGAAACGGGAAGAGGCCATCAAGCGGGCCGAAGAAAAGGTCAGCAAACTGGAAAAAAGCGTCAACAAGGGCAAGCAGGCCACGGGTGCTGCTACTACTGAACAGCAGTAAATCAAGGCTTTTTTCTTAAAAGGAAACGGTTGTTGGGGGTACTCAACAACCGTTTCCTTTTTTCTAAAACCTGATTTTTAGAGAATAATGGACTGGCAATGCAGGGGGCGTCCCAATATCTTTGGTGTCATTGAAAGAAAAATTAAAGCTTATGAAAAAGAAACTTACTTCCATCCAACTTCAAATCCCTACTCCTTGCACCGAAGATTTAACCAAAATGCACCCTTTGCCGGGAGGCCGTTATTGTGATAAATGTGAACGGACAGTGGTTGATTTCCGGGAAATGACCGACCATGAGATAGTCAAACTTTACCAACAACGCCAAGGTAGGGTATGTGGGATATTTAAGCCGCACCAACTCGATAGGCCGTTGAGCATTCCACAACCGCCGAAAGAGGGGAGGCCTTGGTTGGCAATCGCTGCTTTGACCTCAAGCCTGATGCTTGCCGAAGCCTTACCTGCTCAAAACTTGCCCAAAAGGGACATTCAACAAGTTGATATTCGAAGCCAAGCCAATTCTGCACTGCCCAAGCCATTGGGAAGTGGCCATGCTGTAATGGAAGGCTGGGTGAAAAATGAACAAGGAGAACCTCTTGCTTTCGCCACACTACTTGCTGGCAACGGCCAAGGCACGGAAACGGATTTTGAAGGCTTTTTTTCAATGAAACTGCCTATCGAATATTTAGGCACTGAGGTTGAAGTCTCCTATATGGGACATACTACAAAAAAGGTCTTATTTGAAGAGGAAATGCAAATGGAAATTGTATTGAAGGCAGGTTTGACACTTCCTGAAGTAGTTGTAATTTATGACAACAGTCATTCTTATACACATTACGGAGGAGCCATGTCCATGGTCAGTCAATACGTTCAAAATGGGCAAGAAACCAAGGAGGAATTTAAAGAAGTACCTAGTGTGCAAGTGCTTGCATACCCCAACCCCTTCATCTCCTACGTCAACGTCGAAATAGAAGTACCCAGCCCCGACGCCTATTTATTCCACCTTTACAATGAAAGCGGGCAGCTCGTTTTTGCGCAAGCAATGGAAATGGAGGCTGGCCTGCGGGTCGCCCAACTCGACCTTGTGCAACAGCACCTGCCGGAAGGCGCTTATTTTATGCGAATTTCCGATAAGGCAGGGGAGATTCGCACAAAAAAACTAATGAAAGCCAGCCCCAAGTGATGGCGCTTAGTCTGACATAACGGCCCCTCCCTCATCTTTCTCCATCTCAACCTCTACCTTGCGCACGGCATTTCGCTTGAGTTCGAAATGCTCCTTTCGATTGCGATAGATGTCGATGGCCATGAACATGGCGTGCAGGAACGAGGACGGGTCTGCCTCGTTTTTGCCAGCCAAATCGAAGGCCGTGCCGTGGTCGGGTGAAGTGCGGATGATGCCGAGGCCAGCGGTATAGTTCACGCCGCTGCCAAAAGTGAGGGCTTTGAAAGGAATCAAGCCTTGGTCGTGGTACATAGCTAGTACCCCGTCAAATTTATTGAACTGCCCAGAGCCGAAAAAGCCGTCGGCAGGGAAGGGACCAAAAGCCATCATGCCATTTTTCTTGCATTCCATGACGGCTGGGCGGATGACTTTCTCCTCTTCATCGCCGAGCATACCCTCTTCGCCAGCATGGGGATTCAGGCCGAGCACTGCAATATTTGGCCGGGCAATGCCGAAGTCAATGCGCAAGGTTTCGGAAAAAATGCGGAGTTTGCTGATGATTCGCTCTTTGGTGATGGCCTTTGAAACATCCTTAAGCGGTACATGGGCTGTCACCAAGCCCACCCGTAGGCGGTCAGCGGCCAGAAGCATGAGGCTGTCATTGGCATTGAACTCTTTGGTGATGTACTCCGTGTGCCCAACATGCTCAAAACCAGCCAGTTGCATGGATTTTTTATGGATGGGTGCCGTCACGATGGCATCAATCAAGCCCGCTTTCAGGTCTTTCACCGCCGCTTCTAGGCTTTGCTGCGCAAATTTGCCGCCGAGGTCGGTTGGCTTGCCAAGGGTGATGTTCACGTTATCGTTCGAGATATTCACCACATTTACCTTGTCATGTGCAGGGCGCTCGGCGTTTCGCTGCACGACAAAGTTGAAGTCCTCCAACTGGACGATGTTTTTGTGGTAGGCAACCACTTTCGACGAGCCGTAAATGATGGGCACACAGATGTCCAAAATCTTGCGGTGTGAAAGCGCTTTTAGAATCACTTCCATTCCGATGCCATTCATATCGCCAGTGGTAATGCCCAGTACAGGCTTATTGCTCTTTACATAGGGCTGCTGGGGCTGGTCGTTTCGGGTTGCTTCCTGTTCGTTGTATTCTTTTTCTTGTTCCACTTTTTTATTTTTTGATGCCGTCGGAGCATTTGGATGAAACTCCTTCAGCAGTAATGGGGCCAGCCACTAATTGAGAGAATTCAAAGCAATTTTTTAATGCATTGATAATCAATGTATTGAGAGAATTCGTTCCTAATCCCTCATTCCTCATCCCTTAAAAAGCTATCTTTCCGGCCCGGAAAGGCCCAAAATTAGTCATTTCACTCATGCGAGCCAAAAAATCCTTCGGTCAGCACTTTCTGACCAACGAAGACATCGCCCGGCGCATTGCCGATTCACTGCAATTGGCCGATGGCCCCAGCAACGTGCTGGAAGTTGGCCCAGGCAAGGGCATGCTCACGAAATACCTGCTCGAAAAGGACTTTTCGTTGAAATGCGTGGAGGCCGACTCGGATATGGTGGACTACCTCAATGCCAACTATCCTGCCCTGCACGGCAAAATCATCTCCGAAGATTTTTTGAAACTTGACCTCGAATCGGTCTTCGCCAATGGGGTGGGCGAGGGGCAGCCGTTTTACATCATCGGCAATTTCCCCTACAATATCAGTTCGCAGATTGTGTTCAAAATGGTGGAGTACCGCTCCATCGTGCCGCAGTTGGTGGGCATGTTCCAAAAAGAAATGGCGGAACGCATCATCGCCCCACCGGGTGGCAAGGACTATGGCGTCATTAGCGTCCTCACCCAGGCTTTTTATGATGGGAAATACTTGTTTTCGGTGGGCAACCGCAATTTCAGCCCGCCGCCCAAAGTGCTTTCGGGGGTCATCCGGTTGCGCCGCAAAGAGGAGGCGCTTGGCTGTGACGAAGCGCTGTTCCGAAAAGTGGTGAAACAGGCTTTCGGCCAGCGGCGCAAAATGCTCCGCAACACCTTGAAACCGTTTTTTGAACAGAAGCCGGGCGTTTTGGAGGAGCCGTTCTTCACCCAAAGGCCGGAGGTGCTGACCGTGGGGGAGTTCGTAGCATTGACGAACCGCATTGCCGAGGCATAAAAAGAAAAAGCCCAAGCGAGTGTCCGCTTGGGCTTTTTCTTTAAACAAATGGAACCTCAATCACTTTTTGTCGCTGACGACGTTCCTGAACGACATGATTTTCGAGCGCCAATAGTCGGAGCCCTCCAGTTTTTCAATCACGACACCCCTGCCTGAGGTGCTATGGATGATGGTCATGCCTTTTTTCTTGTCGTTTTCATAGACCATTGCCACATGATAGACCCGCCCTCCAGGGCTGCGCCTAAAGAATACAAGGTCACCGGGACGGGCTTCCTTTTTGGAAATGCTCTCGCCTTGGTTCTCTTGCGAAGCGGCAGAGCTGTTCATCCTTATTTCATGCTCCTTCATTATGTAGTAAACGAAGCCTGAGCAATCAAAACCACCGGGCGATTTGCCGGCGGAGCGGTAATGCGTTCCAAGATACTGCTCTGCAAACTGCACGATTTCGTCCCGCTGCAGTATCTCCGCTTCCATTTTTTTGGCCTTTGCCTCGGCAATCGGCCCGTTTGCATCTAAGGTTTGTGACAATAAACTGCATGAAGTCATTCCCACGAGTGCTACAATAGACAACACTCCCCTTACCAGCCTTTTCGCATTCATAACGTTGCTGTTTTTAGTTGGCGTTATACACCAGAACCACGATTTTAAAGAAACTTTGCTTAAAAAGGGTCAATCACAATTATTTGGGGGGCGCTCACATAGCTGGATTTGTTCAAAAAAAGTGGGATAATTCAAATATAGGGAGTTCTTTGTCAGCGCCTGTAAATGTTCTCAATCTGCTGTTTGTTGACCCATAACCTTGACAGGTCGGCGGCAAAGATGCTAAAACAGATTTCATTTCCAAGCATCTAACGAATAAAAATTTCAAAATAGTCTTTATCGGCCAGAAATTGTAGGCTTTGCCTAAAGGTGCGCAACATTTCCAACGAAAGGGATATGGTAGAAATGTTTTCTATGTTGGAAACTTGCAACAGCCTGTGGCCATTATAGTCCACCACCGCTGAATCGCCGGAATAGCTCAGGTCGGCCCCATCTGTACCGCAGCGGTTCACGCCCACGACATAGCACTGGTTTTCAATGGCCCTTGCCACCAACAATTGCTGCCAATGATGGTTTCGGCGCTCTGGCCAATTGGCCAAATAAATCGAAAGGTCGTAAGCTTCCACATTTCGGCTCCAGACAGGGAAACGAAGGTCGTAACAAATCAGGGGACAAATCTTCCAACCTCTCCACTCCGTTACCAATTTGGCTTGGCCGGCGGTGTAGGTTTCATGCTCGCTGGCAAGCCGGAACAGGTGCCGCTTGTCGTAAAGTTCGAAACTGCCATCGGGGCGCATCCAAACCAAGCGGTTGAAGTAATGGCCACCGTCTTCGGCGATGAAGCTGCCAGTTACGACTGCGCCAATTTTGGCAGCTTGGTCGGCAAGCCAGTCCATCGTTCTGCCATTCATAGGCTCCGCCAATTTCTCGGCGGCCATGCTGAAGCCCGTAGTGAACATTTCTGGCAAAACAACAAGGTCCGTTTGCCCGGCAAGCGGGGCGAGCTTCAGCGAAAACATTGCCAAATTTGCGGCGACGTCCTCCCATTCGAGTGCCGATTGTACCGTCGTGATGCGCAGTTTTTCAGCCATTGCCTGGTTTTTGTATAAATGACAACGAGGCATAAGGGGTGTTACCTTATGCCTCGCAATATATTTGGCCTTCCAAAAAGAAGACTAAATTTTTATGCCTCTTCGTCCTCAGCGCTTATTTTCAAGCCCCTTGGGATGGTGATGGTAGCGATTGGGAGCGCACCTGGGTTGACGATTTCAACGCCTTCCATTGGGGCGATGTCACGTACCCTAAGCGACTGGCCAAGCTTCAGTTTTGAAATATCCACTTTCATTTCGTCCACCAGGTTTTCTGGCTTCGTCTTGATTTTCACAGAACGCTGTTTTTGGACAAACTTGCCACCGGCACGAACACCAGGGGCAGTGCCTTCAAAGCGGATGGGAACGGAAACCTTGATGGTGTTGCCGTCGGAAAGGTTCAGAAAATCAATATGCCTAATGACATCAGTGACCGGGTGGTACTGTATTTCCTTGAGGATGCACCTGAAGGACTTGTTGCCAACGACAAGGTTGGCCAGTTTGAACTCGCCCGTATAGACGATGTCACGCACTTCGTCAGGACTTACCGTGAAATGCAAGCTCTCGCCGCCGCCGTACATTACACAAGGAATGTTTCCTGCGTTCCTGTCAGCCTTGGCGGCTGAAGTTCCCCTGCCTGTGCGTGGCGTTCCGTTGATAGTTACCGAAACCATGATATTTATATTGAATCGTTTTGCTGAAATTGCCCAACCGTTTGCGGGAAACCGCTATAAGATGAGCCTTTTGCCTTTTGGGAAAACCATTTTTCTCAAAAGGCGGGCAAAGATAGAAGTTTTCCGCAAAAGACAATGCGCAAAGGCTTATTTTTTTAAGTATTTGAGCGTTTCGGCCTGAGAAACCAAGAAACAGGTGTTTCAGGTCAGTTGCCAGGCCAAGGAGCGTTTACCTCCATTTCTCATAACTTTGCCCGCATGGAGCAACAACCACAGTCACTGCCCATCAATTCACTCATGTTTCATGTCGCCTTTTGGGTGATTTACTGGGTGTTTGCCAGTATGCAAGATGTGGTTTTCATCTCACAGTTCAAGGACACCTTCAACCTGCCCACCGTGCTCGGCTCCATGGGCGTCGTGTATTTCAACTATTATTATTGGATTCCAAAATACATGATAAAGCAGCGGCGGGTGCTGTTCTATGCGGTCAGTATTTTGTCCATCGTTGTGCTGAATTCATGGTTGGTCTATCTCGTCATGCGGCTTTTGTTCCCCAACAAGGAGTACTATTTTTCATGGGAACCGGCCTTTATTTTCTTTGTGGACACAACGGTGCTCGTGGCTTTCACCACTGCTTTCAAGTTCATCCAACAATGGCACGAACGCAACAATTATGCGGTGCAATTGGAGAAAAAAAACCTCGAAAGTGAGTTGGAAATGCTCAAATCGCAAATTAACCCGCACTTTATCTTCAACACCTTGAACACCATCTATTTCCTGATGGAACAAAAAGAGGACGTGCGGGCAAAAGAGGCGCTGCTCAAATTCTCCGATACCCTCAGCCACCAACTCTACGACTATAACAAAGACTGGATTGACCTTGGCAAAGAGGTGGACTACCTCCAAAACTACATCGAACTGCAGCGCCTGCGCCACGACGAGGAACTGCTCGACCTCAAATGCGAGCTGCCCGACCATGTCAACGGCTATGTTATTGCGCCCATGCTCCTTATTCCTTTTGTCGAAAATGCCTTTAAATACAGCTCAAACTCGTCGGGCTACCGTGTCGGCATCCAGCTATCCGTGAAGGACGGTCTGCTGGATTTTACCACCGAAAACTCCATCAACCAAAACAGTCGGAACCAAGAGCGGGTTGGCGGCATCGGCCTCAAAAACGTGCAGCGCCGCCTCGCCCTTACCTACCCCGGCCGCCACGAACTCGATATTGTGGACGATGGCGAAACTTACAAAGCTCACCTTAAAATCAAATTGAAATGACCATAAAATGCCTCGTAGTGGATGACGAACCCCTTGCCCGAAAAGGCATTGCCGGTTACGTGGAGCAAACGCCCTTCCTCTCGCTCGAAGGCACCTGCAAGAGCGCCGTGGAAGCCAATGAAGCGCTCCATCGGGAAAAAATTGACCTGCTCTTCCTCGATATCCAAATGCCCGACCTAACGGGCATCGAGTTCATGCGTTCCCTCGAAAACCCGCCCGCCGTCATCTTTACCACCGCCTACCGGGATTATGCCATAGAGGGCTTTGAACTGAACGCACTGGATTATTTGGTCAAGCCCATCTCGTTCCAGCGCTTTCTGAAAGCGGCGAACAAGGCGCTATCCCACTTCGAGATGTTGCGGCAGAACCAGCAGTCCAAACCAGCCGAAGTGCTGACCGAGGCACCTGAGTATTTTTTCATCAAAAGCGATGGCCAGTTCATCAAAATCAAACTGGCTGATGTGCTCTATTTCGAGAGCGAAAAGGACTATGTCTTCATACACACCGAGCAGAAACGCTACCTAACCCTATTGTCTCTCAAGCAGTTAGAAAAAGAGTTGCCGCCCGACAAATTCCTTCGGGTACACCGCTCCTACTTCGTCGCACTGGACAAAATAGAAATGGTGGACGGCAGCAACCTCATCATCAAGGGCAAAGAGATACCCGTCAGCCGCAGCTTGCAGGATACGATTTTCAATACACTGATTGCGGGAAGGCTGTGGAAAAGGGAGCTGTGAACTACGATTTTGGGATTTACTATTTACGATTGGCCCTCATTCGTAAATCGTAAATCGTCAAATCGTAATTCTTCCTACCTTTGGCCGTCACTGATTTTTGTCAGTAAAAATTAGTTGTGAACACGATTCATACATTCAAAGTGGAGGGGATTGCGGGAGAGACGCTGGATTTTGCTGCCCTTGCGGGCAAAAAAATCTTGGTCGTCAACGTTGCTTCGGAGTGCGGCCTCACGCCGCAATACCAGCAATTGCAAGAACTGTACGAGGAGTTTGGAGATAGATTAACGATAGTGGGCTTTCCTGCCAACAATTTTGGAGCGCAGGAGCCGGGGTCGAACCAAGAGATTCAATCGTTTTGCACCCGGAGGTACGGAGTCACTTTTCCGCTTTCAGCAAAAATTGACGTGACCACCCACCCAGTTTACCAATGGCTCACGCAAAAGGCGCTCAACGGCGTCCAAGATAGCGAAGTAACCTGGAATTTTCAAAAATATGCCCTTGACGAACAGGGTCGCCTCGTCCATGTTTTCCCTCCTACCACCAGTCCCTTGGATGAAGGAATCCTAGAATGGCTCAATCAGTAGTGGTTTGATGAGTTTGAATAGTTTGAGTTGCCACGGCACTTCAAACTATTCAAACGCCTCAAACAAATCATACATGCAATTCAAAAACATCATAGGCCAGTCCACGCCCAAGGCGCTACTTCAGCGCATGGCGGACAGCGAGCGCATCCCGCACGCCCTAATTTTGTTGGGCATGTCGGGTAGCGGTGATTTGGCCTTGGCGATGGCGTTTGCGCAGTATGTTTTGTGCCAAAACAAGCAGGATGGCGATGCCTGCGGGCAATGCAGTCAGTGCAGCAAGGTGGAAAAACTGGTGCACCCCGACTTGCACTTCTCGTTCCCGACCGTGGGCACCAACGTCACCAGCGATGCGCACATCGCCGACTGGCGGAAAGCACTGGCGGAGAACCCATACATGGACGTGAACCAGTGGTTGCAGCGCATCGGGGCAGAAAATAAACAGGGCAATATCAACAAAGAGGAATGCGTCGCCATCATCCGGAAGTTGAGCCTGAAAGCCTTCGAAGGACGCTACAAAATACTGATAATGTGGCTGCCGGAGTACCTCGGCAAGGAGGGCACCCGCCTGCTGAAACTCATCGAAGAGCCACCCGACGACACCCTGATTATCCTCGTAGCGGAAAATCAGGAACTGATTTTGAATACCATCCTCTCCCGCTGCCAACTCGTGAAGGTGAACCGCCTGAACGACGAGGAAGTGGAAGCGGGATTGATACGGCAAAAGGGACTTTCAACGGAAAAAGCCCGCTCCATTGCCCATTTGGCAGCAGGCGATTTCAACGAGGCCCTGAGCATTGCGGCACAGCCGCTAAAAGACAATTCAAGCCTGTTTTTGGATTGGCTCCGCAAATGCTACCAAGGAAATGGCGTGGAAATGGCGGCGTGGACGGAAACTTTTGCCGACCTTGGCCGTGAAAACCAAAAGCAGTTCCTTCAGTACGCCCTGCATTTCATGCGGGAGTACATGCTCCTGAAAACCACCGGCAACGACCAAGTGAGGCTGCTGCCGGAAGAACTGAAAACCGCCCAAAACCTGAGCAAAATCATCGGGTTTGGGCAAATCGAGCGCATCACGAAGCTGTTCAATGATTGCTCGTTCCACATCGAACGGAACGCCAATCAGAAACTGCTTTTTTTGGATGCCTCCATTCAACTTAATAAGATATTGAGAGCGTGAGAGGGTAAGAGGTGTGAGAGGTGTGAGAGATGTGAGAGCGTGAGAAAGAAGCATTTATATGCCTAATTCTCACGCTCTCGCACCTCTCACACCTCTCACACCTCTCGCACCTCTCACATCTCTCACATCTCTCAAACTCTGATAGAATGGCATGCGCAGGATGTACAACATGTACCAGTGGAACACCGGCGGGCTGCGGAAGCACCGGCAGTTGCGCCAGCGGAAGCTGCAATAGGCTCAACACGTTCGACTGGCTCACAATAATGGAGATAGAGGACGTTGACCCCTTCCAAGTGGTAGAAGTCAGTTTCAAGAACGGCTCCCGAAAGGCGTTCTTCTTCAACCAGCCCTATACCCGTGCCAGCACGGGCGACATGGTGGTGGTGGACACCCAAACCGGCTGCGATGTGGGCCGCATCTCGCTTTCCGGCGAGTTGGTGCGGCTGCAAATGCGCAAGAAGCGGGTACCCGTGGACGGCTATTTCCCAAAGGTCATCCGCAAGGCACACGAACGGGACCTCGAAAAGCTGGAGGAGGTGCGTATCCTTGAAAAAGAAACGATGGTACGTGCCCGTGCCATTGCCCGCACCCTCAATCTCAACATGAAAATTGGCGATGTGGAGTTTCAGGGCGATGGCAAAAAAGCCACGTTCTACTACACTGCCGATGGCCGGGTTGACTTCCGGGAGCTTATCCGGCAGTTCGCACGGGACTTCAAGGTGAAGATCGAGATGCGGCAAATCGGCGCACGACAGGAAGCCTCCCGTGTGGGCGGCATCGGCCCTTGCGGTCGGGAGCTGTGCTGCTCCACATGGCTCACCAGCTATAAAACGGTGGGTACGGCAGCCGCCCGTTACCAGAACCTCGCCATCAACCAAGCGAAGCTTTCTGGGCAATGTGGTCGCCTCAAATGCTGCCTCAACTACGAGTTGGACACCTATATGGAAGCCCTTTCCAGCTTCCCCGATGACGCCGACAAGCTCAAGACCAAGGAGGGCATGGCCACGCTCGTGAAGACCGACATCTTCAAGGGCCTCATGTACTACGGCTATGAAAAAGACCGGGGCCGGGGGGCATTGTTTGCACTCGCCATAGCACAGGTGCGCTCCGTTCGGGATGCCATCAAAAAGGGCGAACTGCCCGAAAGCCTTGCTGCCCTCGCCGTTGTCACCGACACGACCAACGTGGACGACGACGAACCAGAATACAACGCTGGCGACCTAACGGGCGTGGTAGAGCTACCGCCCGACGAGCGCAAAAAGAAAAAGAAAAAGAAGAAGCCAAGTGGCGGCGACCGTGGCGGGGATGCCCGTCCAAGGGAAGCCCGCCCAGAGAATAAATCCGCCGAAGGTGGAAGCACGGAGGGTGGACAGTCGGGTGAGAAAAGAGAAGGTGGCGGCAACAACCGTGACCGCAACCGTGGCAGGGGCCGTGACCGCAACCGTGACCGAGGCGACCGCCGACCAACCAGTGGTGGTGGCGATGCCAATGAGCAAGCAAAAAACCAAGAACCACGAGAACCAAGGCCACCTCGTGAACCGCAAGCGCCGAGGGAACCTCGTGAGCCACGGGAACCAAGAACACCCGGCCAAGAAGGCGATGCCCCAAGTGGCGAGCGCCGTGAAGGCGGCGGCAACCGCCGTGGCGGACGTGGCGGCAAGAACCGCCGTGGCGGACGTGGTGGTGGTGGTGGACGTGGCGGAAATCCGCCGGGTGGGGGTGGTGCTCCGCCAAGTGGCGGAGGCGAATAAATGTTCAAAAAAGGAAATGGGCTGTGACTTTGAAAAGTCATGGCCCATTTTCTTTTACTCATTCGACTACTTCAAAAATCAACTCGTTGCTCTCCAATTGTACGGCAGCGGTTTTGGTGCGGACGATTTCGAGGGCGTCGGGGTCGTTGTAGCCTGCGCCTTTCCAAACTATATCGGGTTTGTTTTCGTAAAAAAATTTGACGCCATATTTTCCTTCCATACCCCTCAATTCTGGAGCTCGCCAATTCCAAAATACCTTCAAATTAACTTCTTGTCTTGGAAGTATGGAAATTATCTGGTCTCTTTTCAGGCCTTCAACGTTTCCACAGCGTGCTCCTGCCCCGAACCAGAGAGGGAATGATACCAAATGTGTTTGCGAGTCTGCATATCGCTCTTGTGGAACTGATTTTAGTTCGACAATCCTTGTTGACCACTTTACCATTGGCGTCCTCCATCCTGATTCACTTCCGTCCCCAGGCTGAACCAAGTTCACCAATTTATCCCCTTTGTTCATGAGATAAACCTCAATATTTGGCGGAGTGCCCTTCTTTAGGATGGTTTCTTTTGTCCTAATTTCCAAGCGTACATCAATGGCTGTTTCATCAATTTCACAGATAGAAGTGCCACCAAGGGAACAAAAACAGAGGAGGATAAAGATTGTGTGCTTCATGTTGAATAATAGCTTTTGACGTCAAATGCATTTGCAAACTTAAAGGTTGCATTGATGTTTTTCAAGCCACTTGTCTTATAAAAGGCAATTACCTTTGCACCCGCCCTCAACAATCAAACAATCTCAACAATCAAACAATCCAATTCATGAAATACGACGTTACCGTCATCGGCTCCGGCCCCGGCGGCTATGTGGCCGCCATACGTTGTGCCCAATTGGGCCTCAAGACCGCCATCATTGAGCGCTACGGTGTGCTCGGTGGCACCTGCCTCAACGTGGGCTGCATCCCTTCCAAGGCACTGCTCGACAGCAGCGAGCATTACCACAACGCCAAGCATACCTTCGAGCAGCACGGCATCGGCGTGAGCGGCCTAAAGGTCAATATGCCACAAATGATAAAGCGCAAGGCAGAGGTCGTGGATGCCAACAACAAGGGCATTGATTTCTTGATGAAGAAAAACAAAATTGATGTCTTCAAGGGCCACGGCTCTTTCGTGAATGCCAATAAAATCAGCGTTGCGAAGCCCGATGGTACGACCGAGGAAATCGAGACGGACAAGACCATCATCGCCACTGGCTCGAAGCCCATTGT
>JADLHE010000591.1 GCA_020848965.1 Saprospiraceae bacterium | reverse complement strand
CCAAATTCTTTTTCAACCCGTCCTATTTCTTGGCGAAGTTCGGCGTCCACTTTTACTATTTCATTTTCCAAGCGACGGATTTGTCGCTCCCGCTCCTGTCGCTCTTTGCCGACCTCGTTGGCAATGGTTCGCTCCAATTCCTGTTTTTGCCTTTGCATGGCAGCTACCCGCTCTTGTTTTTCCTTCAACAGTTGAGCCTGCTGCTCCCTGTTTTGCTGCTGCATTCTTTCATTGATTTGCTGGTTTTGGCGTCGCATGGTATCAAGGTGACGGCTTTCCATTTCCTTCATATTGCTCTGCAATGTACCGACAGAGCGGGAGAAGGAAGCCTCCCTTTGTTCCAAGGTTTTCCGAAAATTCCTTTGATCATCTTCCCTTTGTCGAGAAGCTTTGGACAAAGAATCCTGCAGATTGCGGTTGACCCGGTCCATATTGGTCAACCGGCTTTGTTGTGCCTTCATATCATCCCGAAGGATTTCGATTGGGCTGCGTTTTTCTCCGCTCATATTGGTTGATATTTTATGTTTGAATGTTCACCAGTGAAAATCTTTTGTGGGCACCCCAACCATGAGTACCCCGTCGTCTTTCACATGGAACTCTACATTTCGCTGTTTATTGAAAAAATAGTCCGCTTGGTGGCGAAGGGAATCCGTAAGAAAATGCGTACATTGGTTGGAAGACCCCCTAAGACCTTGGCTGTCGTTCAAATTTGCTATATACTGGCCATCAATGAGCACGTCCGTAAAAGACAAAAGCCGCTTGGCCTCCTCCCATACCAACTGTCCCAACTGAAAACCACTAAAGACGATTACATTCAGTTCGGGGCGTTTTTCAAGCACTATTTCCAACAAGTTGGCAAGCCTTCCGGCCTGCATCATCGGCTCTCCACCTGATAGCGTGATGCCTTCAATGCCCTGCGTCTGCACAACCCTATCGGCCATCTCCGCTACTTGGATGGCTTGCGCCAATTGAAATGGAACCCAGTTCGGCGAAACGCATCCCTTGCAGGTAAATGGGCACCCCTGAACCCATATCGCAAACCGCAAACCTGGCCCAAGCGTGGCCGTTTTGGGTTGGTATTCGGCGATATTTAGCAACTGCTTGGTCATTTCATGCTTGTTGAGCTGTTTGTGCTGATATTTTCTCCTTTAGCTGTTTTTCTATTTCAACCAATCCTGCTTTGATGTCAACTATTATTTTCTCCAAAGGCGCATCTATCAGTTCTCCGGAAGTACGTTGGTTGAAATCAAGTTGAAGTCGCAACAATTCCGATTCTTCTTGAAAATCCTTTAATATAACTTCGTTGTGTTGGTTGATTTTACTTTCCATTTCTTGAAAAAGGGAGCTAGCCCTACCAATAGTCTGGGCTTGGTCTATTAGCGCCTGCACCTTTTGTTCGTTGGCAGTCTGTTCTGATAGCAAGGTTGTCCTCCTTTCCTCCAACCGCTGTTTTTCTGCTATTACAGGCTGCATTTCCAATTCCTTTGCTTCGATTGAGCTGGCCAATTCCACCAAATTTCCAGCCTCGACGGCTGCTTCCAGTTCTTCCAGTTCAAGCTTTCTGCTCACAAGCAAGTCCTTGTTTTCAATCAACTGCCTGTATTTTGGTTCTAATTGTTCCAATGCCGTTGTTGTAGTACTTAGTTCTTCCCTTTCTTTTTGGATTTTGACGATTTCAGCATTTAAGCCCTCCAGTCGCTGTTGAGTGGCCGATATTTTTGTGCTACTTTCCAGCAATAAGCGCTTCGTAAAGTCATTTAGCAAATTGGTTTCAAATACAGCTTTGCATGTATCCAACCAATTCGCTTGCTGCTCCAAAGTGTCAACGAACTTGTTTACCAAAAAAACAAACTCGAATGGCTGCGAAGTCTGCAACTGCTTCCAAGCAGCTTCATTGTACCAGGCTGATTGGATTTTCAACAATGCAAGTACCAAGTCAGGGAAGGCTTCGAGATGCTCCAATTCGAACAGTTGTTCTTTCGACTCGGGCAGGCTGGCTATCAATGTTTTGAGTTGCGCTTTTGCAGTTTTCATTTTGTACGCTTTGCAACATAGATACCCTTTTGGAAAAGCTCCCCGAGTGGAATCTTGTAACTAATATTGGAAGTATCAGCTATTACACAGTTTGCGATGTTCGAGCGGTCTATTTCTATCCCAATGCGATACCGTTTTTCGTTATCAATGGAAAACGGCATGGTGACAGGCTTCTTGAAGGTTCTCTTTTCCTTAGTGTTGCCGCCAATGAGCACAAATCCCTCTAAATCGAATTCTTGGCCTAAAATCTTGACCTCCTGCTCGGAGAATATTGGCCCATAGGTATTCATTGACTGTCCGGCAGTTGTTATGGGGATATCTATCCGTTTTCCATCCCATTCAAAGCAAATAAAAAAGATGCTATGTGGAAAATATTCACTAACTTCTAATTCTCCAGCGGCCACTATAGCGGAGCCATGTGCCACTGCATACAGGCTGTCATCTTTTGAAAACAACTTGATTCGTTTGTCATCTTCATCCAAGCCAAAATAGGATAAAATGGTTCTTCTTACCAGGAAATATCGGCTGAAACCTCCAACGAGGAGCAATTGCTGAAAGGGAATCTTACCCCCAAATTGCTTTGACATCCTGTCCAGTACTTCGATAATACCAATTCGGACGTTTTCAAATGCCTCGAAGGCATCAGAAGCTGTGAGGTCCATACCGCCAAACTGAAAAATAGGGATGCTACCATACCTGCTTGGGTCGGTGTCATAATTTTTATAGGCCTTCTCTAACCGAAGGCTATTTGTTTCCAATTGAATATTGCGGTCCAGTTGCCATAAATCTTTCTGGAATTCAAAACTGCCCTCGTCAATATCACGCCCGTTGCTTCTGTAAACATTGCGCAAGATTTCTTTCAACTCGAACACCCCTGCCTTGTCTTCATCGTTCCCGTCGAAGGCCCTGACCACAATGCCCTTTTGGCTGACCTCGCAAAAAGAAATGTCAAAAGTGCCGCCACCCATGTCACAGACCAACACTTGTCGCTTTTCTTCCTTGGGCAACTTCGCTTTCCATATATAATAGGCAACTGCTGCCAAGGGTTCACTCAAAAGCCTTTCCACTGGCAAGCCCAAATCTTTCTTTAATATTTGCTGCAATTGCTCTGCTCCCTTATTGACGGCCTCTTTTTGCCATAATTCCGGCACCGAGAACACCAATTTCGTGATGCGCTTACCGTCCATGTTTTTCTCAAAGCTATCTTGGGAACTGCGGAGCAGCCATTCAATATAATCCTTAGCAACTTCTTTTGGGGGCTTTTCGTGTAGCCAACCTTTTGCTTTCAATTGACTGGGCGACTCATCAATAGTGAGCAGCGGCTTGAAGAAACGGCAAAGACTGGTCTTGTTGTGGTTGTTTTCCCAATAGGTAATGGCGTTCTCGCCTATGTCTACCAATTCATCACCTTCGTACACCACAGCCGAAGGTGTATAAACCTGTTGCCTATAGTTATACACTATCGGCTTTTTGGACTCCTCGTCCCAGTAGCTGATGATGGAATTGGTCGTGCCGAAATCTAAGCCTACAATCATCTTTTAGCGTTGAATGGGTTATGTATTGTTAAAGACAGTTCGCACTTTTAGGGATGTAAGCAATAAGGTTAGGAGAATCGCCTTTAATCTCGCCAGTGCCGTTATCAACATCGTTTTTGTTGAAATTAACGATTACTGTCCTCAATTTTTCAATTGTAAATACATTAGGGAAAGTACAGTGCTTGTAAAGGTATTCTACCAATAAATCAACAGTCAATTGTCCCTCCAATTTTGCAGCTTTCAACACACTAACAGGAATAGAGTATTGTTTAAGCTCATCTTTGCTATAACCACTTCCCAAGTAATTTTTATATGCCTCTTGAAACTTATTATATTGAGGAGTATTTTGCATCTCAAGTGCGTCAAGGTCATTTTTATAGCCTACCATTTTCTGGTCATCATATTTTAATCTCTCATACGTATTCAAATACGATTCTACGGTTACCCATAAAGCCTTCTGTTGGTCAGTAAGCGCTGATGTGGCGGCATCCTGTCGGGCATTTCTCGACGGCAACGGAACATCTTGATTCGTCTCTTGAGGCTTTAGAAACGCTAATTCTTGACGCCACTTTTCTTCATTTTCGTAGTCGCCATTGTCCAATTCTTGGACAAAGCGGTCATGCTTTTCTTGGTCAAATTTTCTGCCTTCAATGTAATGCTTAATCTCCTTTTCAAAAGTTGAGCCTTCCTCAACGAAAGATAACATAGACCAGCTATCACTGGAAATAAGCTTAGTTTTTATTGCAAATAAAGCTAGAACTCCAAAAAGCAAAACAACGGAGACACTCATAATTAACCACCTATATCTTTTTAGCCAAGGCAATCCTTCACCTTCAGAATATTCTTCGCCAAAAACATTTCGGTTGTCTGCCATTCCACGAGAGTAGTTAGCATTTTGCAAGACTTGGTTTTGATATCGTAAGCTATCAATTGTTTGTTGGGCATCCTTTAATTGATTTCCTAAACTAATGCTTTGCTGTTGCAATTCCATTATCCTTGGCTTCAATCCCTCCTCGTTGTTAGAAACCACCGGCTTCTTTCGTGCTGATCGCTGCTTAAGAGATTCCAACTCTTTTATCAGTTCGGAAGTTTTGGTTTCTTGGTCATCAGCTAGCCGTAAAGCAACATCTCTTTCCCGAATTAGCTGCTTCACTCGTTGTTCATAGATTTCTACATCCTTTCTGTGTTTAGACATGATGCTCTGTACACCTAAATCAATATCATTCAGGACAACCATCCCGCCCTGTTCTCTTACGTATTTATCAACCTCTTGCCCTTCAGATAGATAAATCTTTTTGATTACTTGCAAGCGCTCATTCTGAAAAACGGCATCTATGAAGTTTATTTTTGTATTGGAAGATACCTGTACTGGGATAAAGCAGGGTTTGTCATTGTACTGTTGAGAACGGGAACTTAGTGCTTCCAAAGAATTTGACAAGTAAGCCAAGCTTTTTGGTATCCTAAAATCTACTTCATCGATATTTGCCAAAAAACGACCATCAGTTGGGTTGGTGTAGAGTTGAAGGTTGGTAGCCAATTCCACTAATACGGCATATATCCACTCAGCAGCAGCTTTGCAGTTTTTTAAGACTATCACGCTTCCGTAATAGGTGCCTTGCCTTTCCGAACCAATTTCTTTGGCGTAACGGTACAATACAAAGTAAGTGTGTATCCCGTCCTCTTCAACGACTCTTATGGCTGTGAGAATCTCCTCATTTGGGAAGACCATGACCATCCTATTCGGCAAATCAACAATAGAATCAACATTCCGACTTTGCAGCAATCCTCTGGATTGAGCTTGATACCCCTTTGGGGTTCCAATGATAGCATAGCCGAGATTTTCTGGATTCATATCACATCAATTTTAGTTGTTCTTTTACTTGCCAAACATCCCAAATATTTTATTAAACAACCCGCCTCCATCAGTGCCTCCTGGTAGGCTATAACCTGTAACAGCATGGTAAAGCCATTTTTTAACAGAATGAGCCCGTTCAGGGTCAAATTCAACGATTTCCCCTTTTTGTACTTCACCGACGGTATAATAATCAACCACTCCATTAATTGCATTGATTCGACCATGCGTAGCAGGCATGTTTTGCTTAATGAATGCAACGACATCATCCTTATACTTTCCGCTGTAGGTATCCCATTTGGAGGCCAACAATAATACTTTAGGGTTCTTGTAGTTTTCCCTGACTTTGCCAATATAGTCCAGAAAAGAAACCATTAAATTATCCCAGTCGCCAGCTTCGTCGTGCCCAACCACTAAGACAAAAATCATGTCCAATCCGGGGCATCTTAGAAATACATCAACATTTGCTGGCAAT
>JADLHE010000590.1 GCA_020848965.1 Saprospiraceae bacterium | reverse complement strand
TTACGGCAGTCTTCGGGTTCGGCCGGACCGGCAAAAACCGAGCGTTGCAAGCGCAAACAACCGATTGCAAGCAACCGGTTGGCTACGCTAAGGCGCAGCCGGTCATCTTCGATGTCGTAACTGACGAGGTAAGGCATGTGTAGGACCCCACAGTGCCGAATACAGATTTCCCAACATGTCAATGAACATAATTGGTACGCATATTTTTAGTCAAGATTGATGCTACGTCAATTGAGGGCTTGCTCCATGCCCCCCACACGTTATTATAAAATAGCCATATCTGTATCGTCCGATGTATTAACGGATGGGTTTTCTTTTCGCTGGAATGCCGATGAACGTATTCCAACCAAACTTCCGAAGCCATGACTTGATCCCCGCCCAATTCCAACGTCAGCTGGCAATAACATGTTCGCTTGAAATTTTACATCAAAACTCAGAACATCATTGTCATGAAACTTTGCTGCCCTCTGAGCCGTAATTTCATCAATTTGAACGAAAAGACCCCTGGGACGAGGAACCGTAAATTGGATCCCTTCAGCAAAAGCCAACAGATGTGCTGTAAGAATACGTTCCAACTCTTCATGGCGCCAAAATTGGTTGTCATTTTCCAACCATCGTTGATAATTTTCCTGGTTCAAGGGCAACCATTGCCAAATCGAATAGGGACGCAGTTCTTCTGACATTCCCACGGGTAAAAAAGTCTCCTTCCATGAAGCTACTGGCAAATCATTCGCCAAGGTCATTTGCATGGGCTGGAAAATTGATCGCAATATTTCCGCGCCTTTGTTGATACCTACCACCAATGCTTTCCCATTTTGGACCTTGTATTGCACCAATGGATAGCGGTAATGGTATTTGTCAGCTTTGCCGTCACGGTGATTGTGTAACAAATCATGCTCAAAACCGGCATGCTCAGCAACCATGCCGCGCAAACGGCTGATTTGAAATCGACGAAGCGGGATGTCGAGTTGGACTTTGATGAGGTGAAGCGTTTGCATGGGCGAAGTTTGAGAGCTTAATAAATTGCGAATTATAAATATACACTTATTTCAGTTTCCGAAGTACACCATACCCCAAAGCCACGCTTTTTCCCATTCCCAGTCCATTAGGCAAGAGCAGATCGGTAGAAAACTCAACGTCAAAAACCAAAGATTCCTGATCATCTGTTTTGGTCATTTGGATATGTGTTATTTCTTTGATATCAACGTCACATAGCCTCGGTGCGCTCCATCCCAAACCGCTGCACAATGCCATTAGGTTTTCTGTGAGTGCATGTTCCAAAAGGGCTAATCGATCCCGAAATGTGACAAGTCGTTTGTACTTCTGTAAATTGTCCTCGTTAAATGCCATCCAACGGTGCACCCTATAATTACTTCGTAAATTGGACAAGCCGATAGACGCAGCATCTAATTGAAGTTGTTCAATACGAAGCAAATATTTATCGTTTTCCCAATCAATAGCCAGATCATTACGTTGAAGCAAATTTGTCACAGTTTCAATACCTTCATTGATCGCAAACAAAGCGGCCTTACCGCGGTTGAAGCGGAATTGAATCAAAGGGTATGGTTGGATTTCATGGCTTTGCGGCTCTGTTTGAGCATGGTTAGAACCTTGAAATACCAGTTGCATACAAGCCTTTTGCCATGCCATTTCCTGTACTCGGTTTATAGGCAGGTTGAACGTTGCTTCCAGGATTCGCAAGGTATGGGGTTGGTGCATTTTATTAGTTGTTTACGTGAGTGTTGATACTCTCCATGCTACTGTAAAAAGAGATTTTTGATCCAAAGTACAGTAAGATTTTAATTGGGGTGGTTTAGGATATGGTGACGCAATTTAGATTTTGCGGAAGAAAAGTAGTTTGTGGTTACGGGAACCTAAGATCCCCAATTCTCAATCAAATCACGCAATTCACGGGCAACCGTAGCAAAGGCCTGATCTTTGTTTGGCTGGGTATCAATAAACTTTTCGTCGCGCGGCAACCCTTGTAACCGACCAAACTCAGTCCCTTTCCACTCAACGTGCTTGACAAAAATCGGTACCACCTTTGCTTTCCCGGAGGCATTGAGCGACATGGCGTGCGGCACCTCCTTATCCATGATGTAATCTGAACCCATGAAACCGGGCGACACCAGGAAAAAGATGATGTGCGAATCTTCCATTTGCTGTCTGATCTCATTGTCCCAATCTGAACCAGGCAGTATTTTTCGGTCTTGCCATACCTTGAGCAATCCTTGCCGCTTCATTGTAGCAAGGTGCAGGTCGAGTTCGTTTTTGTAGTCTTCGTCGCGGTGCGAATAGGATATGAAGGCGCGGAGTGGTAGTTTGTCTTTCATGTTTTCACGAATGTATGTTTGAAGTGGCGGCCCAAAAATTTGTCGGAACTCAAGCAGTTCTTTGAGGCGTGCATGCAAAGTGATATGCGTATTCGCATTGCCCATTCGGGCGTAGATTTCCTGCTCGTCTTTCGCTTTTGAATCCATGAACGGATTCCCCTTTGAGTCGCCAAAATATAGTAGATGGGCAAGCGGCATTTCAATTGCGAGACGTTTTATTTCGTTTCGATTGCCAAGTAAGCCGGGGCAGTTGAAGTCATCGAAGATGATTATTTCTGAATTTCTGTAGTCATCTGGCACAGGCTTTGTGTATTTTTGAATATGCCGATGTGTATATCTTGTTTGAGGAAAGAGTCTTTCCCAATCGGTGGAGGTGTCTTTACAACTGACAATTAGGATTCGATTGTGGATGCCTTCTAAAACTTCGTCCGGCTCTTCAGCTAAAATATTTTCTGCTACAAACGAGATAAGCGAGACACGCACTTTATTCCTTTCGCGACGGATTTCATCAGATGTAATCGTACCAAGGCGTTCCTCTTTTCGCAACCCATTGAGCTGTCCTCGTTGAGCAATAACCTCTTGACTCTCCCGAAAATGCTCAGACAGGATTTTCAGGCACTCTTCGAGGTTATCATCTTCAATGAGGGCTTGACACTCGGCTCGAAGGTGGGCATTTTTAAGTTTTTGCATTAATTTCAGTCGTTCTGCTCGGCTCTGTTTTTGAGCCAATTTTTGATTTTTTTGTGCAAATCGTCCCCTATCTGTTTCCAAATTTGGGTATTTCCAAGTTCATAGATAGGAGTTTGATTCAGAAGTGGGATTTCAGAATCGTCAAATGGAGCAATATTTTCCCAACCATTAGAAGGGGCATTGATGCAGACAAAGAGGCATAAGGATTTTTTTTCCCTGAAGTCCATGACTGCATGTTCTACCATTTTGCGAGCTTCTTTATCCCCCTCGTCATCTCCACCAGTTAATTTTAGACTAATAAGAACAAGTACGACATCTGCATTTCGGACTTTATGGAGATACTCTCTTTCAAAACCACTACTAAGTTTTTGATTTCGAGTCGAAATATTGGATTGAATTAAACTGTTCGGAGGAAAAAAATGCTCCTTGGCTTTAGAGCAAAAATCATCGTCTGCTGGTGCGTTGATAATTA
>JADLHE010000589.1 GCA_020848965.1 Saprospiraceae bacterium | reverse complement strand
TAAGGATAGAGCAAATCAGGCCCAACAGCAAAGCCCCGGTATCGCCCATGAAGATGCGGGCAGGGGAATAATTGTATTTGAGGAAAGCCGCCGTTGCGCCAGCAGCAGACAAGGCCATGATGGCAAAATCATAGCGTTTTATCAACAAAAACCAAGTGCCGATAGTGCCTGTGATGAGGATGGTAAGGCTCCCCGACAAGCCATTGATGCCGTCCATCAAATTAATGGCGTTGATGATGACAATGACTGTGAAAATGGTGAGCAAAGCACTCCAGACGGGTGCAATTTCCTCAATGCCCATGATGCCGTGCAGCCCGGTTATGCGCACATCCGCTTTGAAAAAGAGTATGCCCGCCGCCAACACCTCCACCACCAGTTTTTTCGAGGGTGAAATCTCGGTAATATCGTCCTTCACACCTATTAGGAAGATAAGGATGAAAGCACAAAGCACATACTGGATATCGCCCCCGTACTGTGTGAAGGGCGTCCAGAGCATGATGCTAAAAATGGCACCTGCAAAAATGGCGATGCCGCCCAGCCTTGGCGTAGGCACGAAGTGACTGCGGCGTTCGTTAGGCTCGTCGTACAGGTGTTTCTCTATAGCGACCCGGATGACGGGCGGAATGACGAAGTACGTCAGCGTGAACGCCGTGATGAAGCTGATGATAACGTCGTAGTCGTACATTCGTATTGGGTTGGTGTGAAGTGAGATAATACTTGCAAAGATAACTCGCAACTTTAATACCTACCTAAGCCCACGAATGTTTCATGTCAAAAATCAGGCTGAGAAACTGAGTGCAATTGTTATTTTTGCGGGCTTGTAAGCGACACAGGCCGTTTCCACAATGGATTTAAAGTCAAAAATCAACTTGGAAAAGCTGCCCACGCACATCGCTGTCATCATGGATGGCAACGGGCGGTGGGCAAAAGAGCAGGGCATGGCCAGGGTCTTTGGCCACCGCAATGGCGTAAAAGCCGTGCGGGAAACCACCGAAGCCTGTACCGAACTGGGCGTCAAATACCTGACGCTTTACGCATTTTCCACCGAAAACTGGAACCGCCCCGAAGCCGAGGTAAATGCCCTGATGACGCTGTTGGTGGAAACCATCAAGAACGAAATCAAGACCCTCAACGAAAACGGCGTGCGCCTGAAAGCCATCGGCGACCTGAGCCGCTTGCCCGATAAGAGCCGAAAAACCCTCCTCAAAGCAATGGAGGACACCAAGCAGAACCAGCGAATGACCTTGGTGCTCGCCCTGAACTACAGCGCAAAATGGGAAATCGTGGAGGCGGCCCGGAAATTGGCAACAGCCGCCAAATCGGGTGAACTAGACCCCGCCGATATTGACGATACCGCCTTTTCCAACGCCCTTTCCACCGTTGGCATACCCGACCCTGAACTGCTCATCCGCACCAGCGGCGAGAACCGCATCAGCAATTTCCTACTCTGGCAAATTGCCTACGCCGAGCTGTACTTCACCCCCACCCTTTGGCCCGATTTCCGCCGGGAGCACCTTTACCAAGCCATCATTGATTTTCAAAACCGGGAACGGAGGTTCGGGAAGACGAGTGAGCAACTGGTTTGAATGTTGGCAGTTCGACAGTGGGCAGTCGGCGGCAGTCAACCTTGGAACCATCTTGTCCCTATGTCTGTCAACAAGGCTTTTAGCCGTTAATGACTAATCAACTGCCACCCGACTGCAAACTGCCAACTGACGAACTGCCAACTCCCATACAACCCCCGCCCCGCCAAAGCGCACCTTTACCTATCGCAACCGACTATTTTCGGCCATGCCTACATTAGTTTGGCCAAAGCTGCGTTTCTTTGCAATCCTTTTTGAATTAGCAGACCCTTTGCATGAAAAACTTCCTATCAGGATTTTTACTACTTCTATTTGCTTTCGCCCTGTCGGGCAATGCTGCCGCACAGACCGACACACTGCCCCCCGTGCTTGATTACAGCAAGCCCAAGGACTATGAAATCGGCGGCATCCGGGTCACCGGGGCCACCTACAGCGATGCCGGGGCCATCATCTCCATTGCTGGCTTCCGGGTGGGCGACCGCATCCGGGTACCGGGCGGCGAGATTCCACGGGCCATCAGGGCACTGTACAAGCTGAGCCTCTTCACCGATGTGCAGATTTACAAGGAAAAGGCCATTGGCGACGTGATTTTCCTGGAAATCGCCGTGCTCGAACGCCCTCGCCTGACAACACACTCTTTCAAGGGCGTGAAAAAAAGCACCCACGACGACCTGAACGAGGAAGTGAACAAATACCTCATCAAAGGGGGTATCGTGACGGATGCCATCAAGGCCAGTGCCGCCTTTGGCATCAAAAAATACTTTATTGACAAAGGCTTTTACGATGTAAAAGTAAAGGTGGACGAGCTTGCAGACACCTCCCGCATCAATTCGGTGAAGCTCGTCTTCGATATTGACCGAGGCATCAAAGTGAAGATTGACGACATCACTTTCTCCGGCAACGACAATGTGAAAGCCCGCAAGCTGCGGGGCCTGATGAAGGAAACCCGCCGCAAAAAACGCATCTTCGCCGGCTCCAAACTCATCCGCCCCGACTACGAAACCGACAAACAAAAACTCATCACCTATTACAACAAAGTGGGCTTCCGGGATGCCCGCATCGTGGCAGATAGCATCTGGCGGGCCACGGAGAAGGACGGCTCAAAGGGCAACCTGCTCATCCATATTGATATTGACGAAGGCAGCCGCTACTATTTCCGAAACATCGTCTGGAAAGGCAACTCCATCTACGCCACCAAGGACCTCGACAATGTCTTGGGCATCAAAAAAGGCGATGTCTATAATTCCGAGCTGCTAGAAACCCGTCTGCGCTTTAGCCAAGATGGCCGTGATGTCAGCTCGCTCTACATGGACAACGGCTACCTTTTCTTCAACGTTGACCCCATCGAAGTGGCCGTGGCCAGCGACTCCATTGACTTGGAACTGCGCATTTTTGAAGGCCCACAGGCAACCATTGACAAGGTCATCATCAAAGGCAACGACCGCACGCACGAGCACGTGGTAAGGCGGGAATTGTTCACTGTGCCGGGCGAAAAGTTCAGCCGCTCGGACATCATTCGCTCACAGCGCCAAATCATCAACCTTGGTTATTTCAACCCAGAGAACCTTGGCATCGAAACACCCGTGAACCCGCAGCGGGGAACGGTGGACATTGTTTATACCGTGGAAGAAAAGCCTTCCGATCAGTTGGAGCTTTCGGCTGGTTGGGGTGGCCGCCGAAATGGCGTGATTGGCACGCTCGGCGTGGCGTTCAACAACTTCTCGGCCCGCAATATTTTCAAAAAAGAGACCTGGAGCCCATTGCCGCAAGGCGACGGACAGCGCCTATCGCTGCGGGCACAAACCAACGGGCGCTATTTCCAATCCTACAACGTCTCCTTCACGGAGCCTTGGCTGGGCGGCAAAAAGCCCAATTCGCTCACCGTGGCCGGGTTTATGTCCATTCTTTCCAATGGCCAAAACCGCAACAGCGAGTATTACGGAAAACTGACCAATGGTGGCGTGACCGTGAGCCTTGGCACCCGCTTGAAAAAGCCGGACGACAACTTCATTTCGTCCACTTCACTCAACTTGCAGGTCATCAAATTGCAGAACTATAGCTTCAGCGCAAGGGGCCTTTTCCGCACGGACGAAGGCGAGACGGTATCGGAAGGCAGCTTCCGCAATTTCAGCATCACTCAGACCATCGCCCGCACGACCATCAACAACCCCATCTTCCCACAGGAAGGCTCAAAAGTGCAGCTCTCGGTGCAGTTGACCCCACCCTATTCCCTATTCAGCGGCAATAAAAACTATGGTGACCTTGCACCAGAGGAGCGCTTCAAGTTCTTGGAATACCATAAATGGAAGGTGAATGCGGAATGGTACCAGACCTTGGTGGGCAAACTGGTCATCAAGGCGGATGCGAAATTCGGCTTCCTCGGCACCTACAATAAAGACATCGGCATCTCGCCTTTCGAGCGCTTCCAATTGGGCGGCGACGGCCTCAACAACCAGCAGTTTGGCTACTTCACCGGCACCGAAATCATCAGTGCAAGGGGCTACAAGCAAAGCGATTACGAAAACAACCGCTTCAAAGGCAGCACTTCCGACTTGAACTCCACGCCTTTGTATCAAAAAGTGACCTTGGAGTTGCGCTACCCATTGTCGCTGAACCCTAGCTCGACCATCTACGGCCATATCTTTGCGCAGGGCAGCAATTCATGGCGCAGGGCGAGGGACTACAATCCTTTCGACATGAAGCGCGCTGTTGGTGCGGGTTTGCGGGTCTTCCTACCCATGTTCGGCGTCTTGGGCTTCGACTATGGCATCGGCTTCGACAAAACAACGAACAGTAGCAAGATTTCAGCCTTGGGCACCTTCAATATTGTGCTGGGCTTTGAGCCTGAGTAAGTTGGCAATTGGGGATTCTTCATTCCCTCATCTTTGAATACTACCAAGAAAAAACGGGCCGGGAATCATTTCCCGGCCCGTCGTTTTTATAGTAAACCCGATTTTCTGGATTAGCCAATTTCAATCACACGGGCTGGCTGTGGCTTGGCTTCCGGCTTTTTCTCGATGGATACGTGCAGCACACCGTTTTCGTAGCTGGCCTTGATGGCGTTGGCATCAACCGTGTCGGGGAGGTGGAAGCTGCGCTTGAACTCAAAATAGCTGAACTCTTTGCGGGTGTAGCGCTCTTCTTTGTTCTCCTCGTTGTTTTCCACTTTCTTAGAAGCAGAAATGGTCAATAGTTCCTTATCCACCTTTACCTCGAAGTCTTCCTTGGCAAGGCCAGGAGCAGCTACCTCCAAGCGATAGGCATCCTTGCTTTCAACCACGTTCACGGCTGGGCTTTTCTGCGTATGCCCATTGCGGAAAGAAACGGGGAAGTCGGTGTTGAAGAATTCATTGAACATGCTTTCAATGGCGGGGGCAGTGGCGGCTTTACGGCCGTTGGTTGGAACAAAACTGATAAGGTTCATATTCTCTAGTTTTTAAAAAGTTTAAGATTGAAAGGGCTTGAGCAAATGTGTTTTGCATTTCCTCAAAACCCGTTGACAATCCTCGCTTTTCAAACTGCGTTCCAAGCGATTTTTTATGAAAAAATGGCGTAAAAAAGCAATCAATACCTGTCATTTTGACAAAATTTATCAAATACGCATGTCATTTTGACAATAAACTAGTTTTAGACCAAAAGAAAGGGGTTTGCACCACGTGCATACGCATCATGATACAAACCCCTTGTGTTTGAAATTGCAAAGCTTTGCTAGTCCACCACCACCCTGTCCGTGGCGAAAATCATTTCGTCAGAACTGAAATAATAGCGGTCCTTGAAATAAACCAAGCCGAAAAAGTATGGCGAAGTAGGCTTGACAGCAGCCGGATAGTCAATTTCTTTTTTCTTTTTTAGGTCCTTTGGCATCACGCTGAACACTTGGCCCAGCACTGGTTGCGTAAAAATCATGCTATCTGCCACCACCACATGCTGAAGCTCAGAGGCGATGTTCATGCGCTCCCAAGTCAAGCCATTGTCAATGCTCTTGTCGAGGTCAAATTCGTAAGCCCCTGTTGCGTAAAGGTCGCCTTGAAAAGTGAAGCAATCCTCTTTCCACTGTGGAAACTTCCTGACTGCAACGCCTGCTGGGGTGATTCGCCACGCACCTTGTTGCGTAGCCACATAAAAATTGCCGTTCAGGAACTTGACGCTTTTGACGACCCCCTCTGCATTCGCAACAACATCTGTTAGGTCTATGCGCTTGATGATTTTCACCGAAGCGAAGGAGTTATGCTGGGCATTGTGGCGCACCTCGAACAGGAAAAGCGAGAAATACCGAGCGGGCACCACCTTGGCGGGCATGAGGAAGAGCGTGCCGTCATTGCTGAAAGCCCCGACAGGCGCTGCGGTCAGGGACTCAATTTCGAAGCTATTGCCAGCAGGGGCAGGCAAGGTATCAACAAGTACATTGTGCACCTCTGTGGCGTTCCGTGTCAGGTGGAACTCGATTATCTGCCGGCCTTGGTCGTTGGCGATGAGCCGAACCAAGCTGTTCTCTGATAGCGCCGGAAGGCTGTTGGACATGGAAGGCCGAAGGAAAAGTCGCCGCTCAATGACTTCAAGGTCGCTATTGAGCCGGGCGAAGGAGTTCTCTGAAATTGCGTAAAGCTCAAAAGGAGTGGCAAGCATACCCTGCACGTAAGGCTCCATCTTGAAATCAATGGAGTCCCATTGCGTGCCGCCGTCTGGCGTGGTATCGTCTTTCCAAAAAGGTGTGGTCTGGCAAGCGGAAAATAGGATGACGAGGAGCAATGCCCCTAAGAATCTTGAGTTCATGGCGTTTGTTTTTATAGTGTCGGAAAAGGTGGATACAAACCAGGAGGGGCTGCAAATATAGTGATTTTTGAAAAAAAACGGTCTTGCAGCAACCTTTTCGTCAGCTAAATCACCTATTCAGGAATTTTTTGACTGCGTTAGCGAATAGCGATGTTACTTTTACAGCCTATTGTATTTATACAAGCTATCAAACCAATGAAAATTTGCACGGTTTTAGCTGTAGGAGACCATCTTCCATGAACATTTCAGATTTTAGCGAGCGTAAGTGGGCCTAGTTTTGTCCTTGCCCATTGATTGCAGTGCAGTAAGCTGTTTTTAATAGTTTCCGCAGCGGCCCGTGCCCCATGCCTCTCGAATGCCTTCGACACCGTTTTTCCGAACGGGAATTCCAAAACTGCTCAGCGTTCGTTTCAACAAAACAAATTGAATTCATAACAAAAAAGCCTTGCTACCAGTATTTTTCGATGCAATACTGGCCGGAGAAGGGTTAGATTAACTTGTTTTACATCACTCAATTAATAAATCAGTATCACACCATGATTAGGTTTTTTACTACGCTTGCAATGTTGCTGACCGCAACGTTCATTTTTGCGCAAAAGCCTGTTTTTCAAGGGCAACCCTATCAAAACAGCAGTGCGAATAAGGGAATAGCCGCCACTTTGACGAACTGGGAGGTCTATCAAATTGACGCCGAGTCACTCAACCAGTTCGTAAAAGGTGCAGGCAGTAAGTCTGCCTTCAAGTTCGAACTCGGTGAGCATGACTGGGACATCGAACTGCACGAGCGAGACATTCGTAGCTCGGATTTTGTACTTAGTGTTTCAGGTACAAATGGTACAGACCACATCAAGTCAAAAAATGACGGCATCATGACCTACCGTGGCCATTTGCCAAACGACAATGGTTGGGCCGTGGCACTCACCCTGAGCCAAGATTTCATCTATGGCTATTTCAAGGAAAGTGAAGACACTTATTTCATAGAGCCTTTATGGTATTTCGTTCCTGGGCAACCCAAGAACCTTTACATCGTGTATGCACAATCCGCTGTCAAGCCAGACAATAGCCATATCTGCGGCTCCGGTGAAATGCAAAACAAGATGAAGGAGCTAGCGCCCGAAGAACACGACCACAAAAAAGGTGGTGATGCTGAAAAAATGATGGCCTGCTATGCAGTTGACCTCGCCCAAGCAGCGGACCTTTCCATGTACAATTTCCATGGCTCTGTTGCCGGCGTTCAAGCCCACATGGTAGGAGTTATGAACAACGTTCAAACGAACTATGACAACGAGTTTGCAGATGAAATACAGTTCATCATCGTAGAACAATTTATTGTCTCACCACCTGCAACCGATCCTTGGACGAGTTCAACCAACTATAATGCGTTATTGAACGACTTCACGGATTGGGGGCCTACGGGCTTTTTTACCGACCACGACTTAGGGCAGTTATGGACAAAGCGATCGCCCAGTGGAGGCGTTGTAGGTATTGCTTGGTTGGATGCGGTCTGTACCTCCATACGATACCACGTGCTATGGGAATGGACCTCTGATGCCAATAATATGCGAGTCACTGCCTCTCACGAGATTGGCCACAATTTTGGGTGCGTCCACGATTCTGGTACTGGCTTCATCATGTCGCCTGTGGTGAACAATACCAACGCCTGGTCCACGCAGTCAATTAACACATTCAACGCAAACACACCGACCTATAGCTGCCTTGCCTCTTGTGGAAGTTCTCAACCACCTGTAGCCAATTTTACGGCGAACCCAATATCTGGTTGTACGCCGTTAACCGTTCAGTACACCGACCTTTCCACCAACAGCCCCAACACTTGGAGTTGGACTTTCCCCGGTGGTACTCCCAGCACCTCCACCGACCAGAACCCAATCGTAGTGTACAATAATGGCGGTGTCTTTGGCGCAACTTTGACGGTAACGAACAACGTAGCTTCGAGCACGTTGACCCAGAGCAACCTCATCAATGTGCAATCGTCACCTACTGCTTCTTTCTTTACCACCGATGTTGGCCCGCTCACCGTTTCGTTCACAAATACTTCTTCTTTTGGAACGAGCTATCTCTGGGATTTTGGCGATGGCAATACCAGCACTGCCTCCAATCCAACGCATGCCTATGCCATTGATGGCTTCTACGATGTTTCCTTGACGGTGACCAACAACTGTGGCACTGATATCATCAATAACACAATCTCTGTATTTACGGCTCCTTTTGCCGACTTCAGTGCGTCGCCAACTTCGGGATGCCCTACTTTGGCAGTGAACTTCCAAGACCAAAGCTCACCCAACACTTTGACTTGGACATGGAGCTTCCCCGGTGGCACACCAAGCACTTCATCTTTGCAAAACCCAACCGTTATTTATACCAACCCCGGCACTTATAGTGTGACCTTAACGGCTTCCAACCCTGCCGGAAACGACCAAGAGGTGCGCACCGCTTATATCACGGTAGGTAGCACACCCACTGCCAATTTCACTTTTGTAGTTAATGGCTCTAGCGTGACCTTTACCAATACTTCGGTGAACCCTCCAGGCAGCGGCACCTTAGTCTATGCTTGGGATTTCGGTGATGGCAACTCCAGCACCGACGCAAGCCCAACGCATGTTTACTCAGCTGGAGGCACCTACACGGTAAGCCTAACTACGACCAACCTTTGCGGCAGCAATATCAAGACGCAGCAAGTTACCATCCAACTTCCGCCTGTTGCTGGCTTTACGGCTACGCCAACATCGGGTTGTACGCCACTATCGGTTCAGTTCACCAGCACATCGCAAGGCGCAAGTACTTATAGCTGGACCTTCCCCGGTGGTACGCCAAGCTCCTCAACAGCGCAGAACCCAACAGTTGTTTACAACTCGGTAGGTAGCTATGATGTGTCGCTTACGGTGACCAATGCTTCTGGCAGCAACTCAGCTTCGCAAACCAACTACATCACTACCAATACCACAGCCACCGCTGGCTTCACCAGCAGCGTGAACGGCAATACGGCCAGCTTCACCAACAGTTCCACGAACGCAACCAGCTATTCCTGGAACTTTGGCGATGGCAGCCCTGCCAGCACGGAAACGAACCCAACTCACGCCTACGGCAACAATGGCACCTACACTGTTGTGCTGAGCGCAACGAACGCTTGCGGCACGGTGACTTCTTCTCAAACGGTTTCCATCGTGACTGCGCCATCGGCTGCTTTCACAGGCACACCAACGAGCGGTTGTGGCCCGTTGACGGTTCAGTTCACCAACCAGTCTTCCAGCAACGCTACTTCTTGGTCTTGGTCGTTCCCCGGCGGTACGCCTTCCTCCTCCACGGAGCAAAACCCAACAGTTGTTTACAACACAGCGGGAACTTACACCGTGTCGTTGACGGCAACCAACTCGGCTGGCAGCAATACCGCTACGCAGACGAACTACATCACTGTTAATACCACTGCGACCGCCGCCTTCACCAGCAGCGTGAACGGCAATACGGCCAGCTTCACCAACGGCTCCTCGAATGCAACCAGCTATTCTTGGAACTTTGGCGACGGCAGTCCGGCCAGCACCGAGGCCAACCCAACGCACACCTATGCCAACAACGGCACTTATACCGTTGTGCTGAGCGCAACCAACGCTTGCGGCACGGTGACTTCTTCGCAAACGGTTTCCATCGTGACTGCACCAGCGGCTGCTTTCACAGGTACACCAACAAGCGGTTGTGGCCCGTTGACTGTTCAGTTCACCAACCAGTCTTCCAGCAATGCAACTTCGTGGTCTTGGTCGTTCCCCGGCGGCACGCCATCTTCTTCCACGGAGCAGAACCCAACGGTTGTTTACAATACAGCAGGAACTTACACCGTGTCATTGACGGCAACCAACTCGGCTGGTAGCAATACGGCTACGCAAACGAACTATATCACTGTTCAAGCAGGCCCATCAGCTGCTTACACGTTCACGACCGCTGGCAACACCACATCGTTCACCAATGGCTCCAGCAATGCGACCAGCTATTCCTGGAATTTCGGCGATGGCAGCCCCGCCAACACGGAGACCAGCCCAGCGCACACTTACGCTGGCGAGGGAACTTACACTGTTGTGCTGACAGCCACTGGCCCTTGCGGCACGAACACTTCTTCGCAGCAAGTAATCATCAGCTCACTGCCAGTGGCAGCTTTTGCCGCAACACCAACCAGCGGATGCAGCCCACTGACTGTGCAGTTCCAAGACCAATCTTCTT
>JADLHE010000588.1 GCA_020848965.1 Saprospiraceae bacterium | reverse complement strand
CAATTTTGATACATGTCCATTGAAGCATAAAAACGCCCCTCGAACCCTAATCTTAAAACTAACTTCTTAGCAAAATGAGGTTTACTGCGATCCTTTTATTGTTACTGCCCAGCCTGCTTTTTTCGCAAAAATTCACCCATGCCGACACACTGCGTGGGTCTATCACCCCTGAACGTGCTTGGTGGGATGCCCGCCATTACGACCTTCATGTGGCCTTTGACAACGACAATAAAAGCCTCAGCGGCTGGAACACCGTTAGTTATGAGGTTTTGCGAAGCAATAAAAGCGCTATGCAGATTGACCTCATGGCTCCATTGCAGTTGGACAGCGCCGTGCAGGATGGTCAAAAACTTAGTTGGAAACAGGACGGCAATGCTTATTTTATCCAATTGGCTGCTGCGCAAAAAGAGCAGTCCTTTCACAAAATCAGCCTCTATTACCACGGCAAACCGACCGAGGCCATCCGCCCACCTTGGGACGGCGGCACTATCTGGGCCAAGGACCAAAATGGCAGGCCCTGGATTTCGGTAGCTTGCCAAGGGATGGGGCCGAGCGTTTGGTACCCCAACAAAGACCACCAATACGACGAGCCAGATAGCATGGCGCTCCACATCACTTGCCCAAAACCGCTCGTGGGCGTTGGCAATGGCCGTTTGCGCAGCAAAACAGAAAACAACGACGGCACGGCTACCTATACCTGGGTGGTGACGAATCCCATCAACAACTACAACATCATCCCCTACATCGGCCATTACGAGCATTTCTCGGACAAATACCAAGGCGAGGCAGGGGAACTCGACCTCGACTTTTGGGCAATGGACTATAATTTGGAAAAGGCCAAAGCCCGATTTTTGACCGAAGCGCCGAAGATGCTGAAATGCTTCGAGCATTGGTTTGGCCCATACCCCTTTTACGAAGACGGCTACAAACTCGTGGAGTCGCCGCACTTGGGCATGGAGCACCAAAGCGCCGTGGCCTACGGAAATGGCTACCAAAACGGCTACCGGGGGCGTGACCTCTCGGCCACGGGCGTCGGCTTGAACTGGGATTTCATCCTTGTGCATGAATCCGGGCACGAGTGGTTTGGCAACAACATCACCACCAAAGACATCGCCGACATGTGGGTACACGAGGGCTTCACCAACTATTCGGAGACCCTTTACACAGGCTGCACCATGGACGAGACTGCCGCAACCACCTACAACGTCGGCTGTAGGGCGCTCATCGGCAACCGGGAGACCATCATCGGAAAATATGACGTGAACCACGAGGGCAGCGGCGATATGTATTATAAAGGGGGCAGCCTGCTGCACACCATTCGTGCAGCAGTGAACGACGACGAGAAATTCCGGCAAATACTGCGGGGCCTGAACAAGACCTTTTGGCACCAGACCGTGACCTCGAAACAGGTGGAAGATTATATCAACCAACAGTCGGGCATCAATTTCTGCAAGGTCTTCGACCAATACCTGCGCACAACGGACATTCCCGTGCTGGAAGTGAGCATGGTCGAGCGCCAAGATAGGCGAGGAGGACGGGAGCAAATATTGCAGTACCGCTGGACGAAGTGCGTGCCCGGCTTCGACCTGCCGCTGCTGGTAAAACTGGAACCGAACAATTGGACTTGGGTTAAACCCACGACACAGCGGCAATCCGTGCCGTTCAGCCTGAACAGCTTGGAAGATTTCGAGGTGGACAAGCGATTTTATGTGAAAGTGAAGAAGTGAGTTTCCACCTAAGATAAAACAAGGGGTTTTGAGCAGAAAGCTTGTTCAAAACCCCTTTTTGTTTTTCATCAGTCAAAAAAAATCATGTGTTCGTCCGTCACAACCGGGCATTTCTCAAAAAAGATTGGCTTATTTGTAGAAAAATCCGCACTTGCTTCCGGTTTTGTTTGAAGGGTTAAAATTTTTGGCAAAAAAAGCGGTTATGAATAGGCACCCATGAAGCCTGTTTAACGCTCGCCTCCTACTTGCGCCAATTTTGACCCGAACGCCAAGCAGCATAAATCACCGTTAATCACCCGAAACTTTGTGCCTTTTATGAAAAAAGTAGGAATTGCAATCGCAGCTACCCTGCTGCTAAACGCCGCCTTTACCCTGTTCCTCTTCGATGGCCTGAAGGAGTCCCTCAGCGCCTATCTGACAGAACAAGCCTCGAACCCAAAGGTAAAACTTGCCAGTTACGAGTACACCTCGCCAACCGTCAACGCCAAGCCGAGTAGCAACTTCTACATTCCCGAAGATTTTGTGGAAACAGCCAACACCGTCACGCAAGCGGTCGTGAACATCACCGTCACCAGCCGAAGCACCTCGGAGCCTTCATCGGGCGGTTCGGGCGTCATCATCTCCCCCGATGGCTATATCATCACCAACAACCACGTGATTGATGGCGGCGGCAAAGTGGAGGTTTCCTTGAACAACAAGCGGATTTACAAGGCCACGGTCGTGGGCAAAGACCCCTACACCGACCTTGCCCTGCTAAAGATTGACGCAAATGGGCTGCGGCCGCTCATCTACGCCAATTCAGACAATGTGCAAGTAGGCGAATGGGTACTGGCCGTGGGCAACCCGTTCAACCTAACCTCCACCGTCACGGCGGGCATCGTGAGCGCCAAGGGGCGCAATATCAACATCCTGCAAGGCATGTACAGTATCGAGAGCTTTATCCAAACCGACGCCGTGGTGAATCCCGGCAACAGTGGCGGCGCCCTCGTGAACATGAAGGGCGAACTCGTAGGCATCAACGCCGCCATCATGAGCGAAACGGGGGCTTACGAAGGTTATTCCTTTGCCATTCCGTCGAATCTTGTGCGCAAAATCATGGCCGACCTAAAAGAGTTTGGCATTGCACAAAGGGCATTGCTTGGCGTCAGCATAAAGGGTGTGGACAACGAAATCGCTGCCGACTTCGACCTTGGCAATGTGGAGGGCGTGCTGGTACGCACGGTTGAACCTGGTAGCGGAGCTGAGGAAGCTGGCCTACAGAAGAACGATATCATCATTGGCGTGAATGGCACTAAAACGGCCTCCGTACCAGAGCTGCAAGAGCAGATTGCCCGTTTTCGCCCTGGCGACAAGGTGGCCTTGGACATCATCCGCAATGGCCGTAAAATCCGAAAGGACGATGTGACGCTACGGGGCATGAGCAATGGAGATTGAGTGTTGGCCTATTTCGCCAAAGGCGAGCAAGTAAAAATACAAAGCAAATACAGCGGCGCCGAGATTTTGGAAAATCTTGGCGCCGCTTTCTTCGTTAAAAACAGGCCGTTAAAAACCGATTTGTCAATTGCCATCAAAACATTTCTCCACACAGTTGTATTTTTGATAAGGAGCGCTGACATTGCACTGCTAAATGCTGGTTTATTGCTCCGCATCATATTTGATTAACACATTGGCTGCCAACTGCCCTCCCGACCCATCGGGTCGAAAACCGTTGGCCGCCAACTGACCATAGTTGCCCTATGCACAAAATTTACCCAATCCTCCTCTTTTCATTGCTCATTTTGTTGGGCTTCGCCCAATATGCGAACGGCCAAACTACACAGACCGAGTTTGGCAAAAACCGGGTGCAGTTCCACCAGGACTTCGCTGAGTGGTCACAGTACGAGAGTCGCAATTTCATCACTTATTGGTACGGGGAAGGCAGGTTAGTTGGGCAGGCCGTGGTGCAAATGGCCGAATACGATTTCTATGAAATCCAGGGCATTTTGGAGCACCGGATGAATGATAAGATTGAAATCATCGTCTATAAAGACCTCACCGACCTGAAGCAGAGCAATATCGGCAGCGAGGAAGCTTTCATGAACACCGGCGGGCAGACAAAGATTGTGGGCAATAAAATGTTCGTTTATTTCAACGGCGACCACAACCACCTACGCCGGCAAATACGGGAAGGCGTGGCCAGCGTTTACCTGAACGCCATGTTGTTTGGTTCCAATTTGCAGGAAATCGTACAAAACGCCGTGATGATGAACCTACCGGAATGGTTCAAGGATGGCCTGATTTCTTACGTTGGCGAAGAATGGAACACGGCGCTCGACAACCAACTGCGGGACATGTTCCTCTCCGGCAAGTACGCCGATTTCGAAGAAATGGCCGAGGCCAACCCCAAGCTGGCGGGGCATTCCCTTTGGTATTTCATTGGGCAGCAATATGGCCATTCGACCGTCTCCAATCTGCTCTACCTCACCCGCATCAACCGCAGCATCGAGAGCGGTTTTTTGTATGTGTTGGGCAGCACTTATTACAAGACCACGGACAGTTGGTACAAAACGTTCCTCAAACGTTACGAAGACGAAGCAAAGGAGTTGGCGAAGCCAATCAACAAAGAAATAACCATCAAGAACAAGCGCAACCTGCCCGTCAGCCAAGTGAAAATCAGCCCCGACGGCCTGCGCATTGCGTATGTTCAAAATGAAATAGGTCGGCAAAAGGTTTGGGTGCAGGAATTGGCCACGGGCGAGCGCAAACTGATTTTCAAGTCAGGCTCCCGCAATCCCATTCAAGCTACCGACTACAACTACCCGCTGCTGGCTTGGAGCCCAACGAACATGGAGCTCGCCATTATTTATGAGAAACGGGACGTCATCAAGATGCTGCGCTACAACGTGCAGACCAAAGAGAAAAAAGAGGACGTAATGCCCAACCAGTTCCAGCGGATTTACAGCTTGGACTATGCTGGGCCGAACGATATGGTGCTCTCGGCTGCCGTTCGAGGCCAATCGGATTTGTTCCTGTATTTTACCGTCAACCGCCAGTCGCAGCGGCTGACGACGGATATTTGGGACGACCTCGACGTCAGTTTCACCCAAGTTCGTGGGCAACGGGGCATCCTGTTCGCCTCCAACCGCCCCGACTCGCTCAATGTCCCCGTGGTACTCGATTCGGTGCTGCCCATTCAGCACTACGATATTTTTTACCTCAACTTGGACTCCATCGGCTTCCGCTCAGCGG
This sequence comes from Saprospiraceae bacterium, assembly GCA_020848965.1. GTDB lineage: Bacteria > Bacteroidota > Bacteroidia > Chitinophagales > Saprospiraceae > UBA6168. Next base: position 7,079 of record JADLHE010000588.1, on the reverse strand, counting down.
GCGAATTGGTGCAAGTGACCCATACGCCTCATGCTGACGAGCGTCAGCCCATTTCGTTGGACTCGACCTGGTTCAGTTTTATCACTGATGAAACGGGTGTTTACAACCGCAAAACGGGTTTCATCGAAGACTATATCCACCACTATGAAACCGTGGTGCGTTATAAGGATGGGAACATCGTGCGCTTCCATGCCGATTCATTGATTACCAACGTTTTGGACAGCGTTGCCTTGGCACAGGTGGACTCCGTCTGGAAGGAAGCCGTCATCAAACAACGGGCGGTGAACCATTTTTCTTCCAATTGCGACCGCAACCTCGTGGAACAGAGCAAGGCCCGTAGGTCGGGACGTTACGTGGAAATGCAGCAGCGTGACGGGCGCTACAACGTTTTCGTTGGCGAAGCCAAACCCGATGAAATAACGGCCCCTAAGCCTACCTCCTTCAACAGCAGAAAAGTACAAGTGGTGCCAATGCCACAGGCTCCCAAAATTGAGCCACCCAAGAAAAACGTGCTGGACGAAGTTGGAAACAAGCCGATTGATACCTCAAAGCTGCCGCAAGAAAAGCAGGACACGGGCAAGATTGACATAGACAACTACTTGTTCCAGAGCGAGTTCGACGACGACGAGGTACCCACCAAGACGGCGCCTACGCCCAAACCTGAAACAACGCCAGAAGAAGTGGCACCAGAAACCGTGCAGCCGCTGGTTTACTTGCCCGTGACCCCGCAGACCGAAGCACCTAAGCAAAAATTGCAGGAATTCCGCTCCAGCCGTATCATACCGTACCGCACCAAGTTCCGCACAGACTTCGTGACCACCCAACTCGACAACGGCATGCTCTTCGATGGGCTGAACTCCTACGCTGGCGTGCCACAGGATTTCGGCTACCCGCCACCGGGCATTTTATTGAAAGCCAATTTCAAAGACCTGCTCGAGGACTATGAATTCGAAGGAGGCATTAGGGTGCCAACTTCCTTCAACGGCGCCGAGTACTTCCTGACCTACCACGACAAAAAGAAGCGCCTCGACAAGCGCATCAACACCTATTACCGTCGTCTTCGCTTTACGGAAGACCCCGCACAGCCAACATCGGGCATTCCCCTGCCGCCATCTTCGGCACCCAGCACCGACCCGCTGAAGTACGAAAACCGGATTTTCCTGACGCAGTACCAAATCCGCTACCCATTGGATGTGTTCACCAGCCTGCGGGCCACAGCGACCTTCCGCATGGACAATTCCAACTTCCTCGCCTCCGACCTGCGCACCCTTGAGGCCGAGCCATTGCGCACCCAACGGGTGGGCGTGAAAGGAGAGTTCGTCTTCGACAATACGCTCGACGTGGCGCTGAACGTGAAGAACGGTACCCGCTACAAGATTTTCGGCGAGATGCTAAAAGGCTTGAAGGTGGACTTGGGCGAAAGCCCTGAATTCAAGTTGAACAACGGCTTTATGACCATACTTGGTGCCGATTTTCGCCACTACCAACGACTCATGAAATGGTCTGTTTTGGCGGGGCGCTTCGCAACGGCGACCTCCTTCGGCCAAGAAAAAATCCTCTACATGCTCGGTGGCACCGACAACTGGATGTTCCCGCAGTTCGACAATAATATCTCACAGCCCAACGCCGAGGACTTCGCCTTCCGCACCGTGGCGACCAACGCCCGGGGCTTCAAACTGAATGCCCGCAATGGCAATTCCTACGCTGTGTTCAATGGTGAACTACGGGTGCCTGTGCTGCGCTACCTCTTTCCCCGCAGCCAGACCAATTTTGTTCGCAACTTCCAAGTGGTCGGCTTCTTCGACATTGGCACGGCTTGGCAGGGCGTGAACCCCTTCAACGAACAAAGCCCGCTGAACACGTGGGAAGCCCAAGGCAACAACGTGAGCATCAAGGTCAATTACTTCCGTGACCCCATCATTTTTGGTTATGGGACGGGCATCCGCACCCTGCTCTTTGGCTACATGATTCGGCTGGATTATGCCTGGGGCGTGGAGACAAGGGTCGTGCAAAAGCCAATTTTGCATTTCTCGATTGGGATGGATTTTTAATCCAACATACTAAAAGCGGTTTTGCTCCGCAATTTTTCATTCCAAAACGGCTATCGGCTTTTGCACGGGCAAAGGCTGGTTTGCCTATCCCAAATTTCTCATATCTTCGGGCGTTCAAACCTTGGGCGATTTTTGTTGTCCTTGGCTCAAAAAGAAATCTCAATGAAAAAACTGCGAATCCACCTACCCTTGGCCTTTGTGGCCGTACTCTTCCTGTTTTCCTGCGGCTCTGAAAAAGAAACACCTGCTTGGAAGCACAACGACAACACACTGCGGGTACGCCAGACGGCGGCCATCACCACGCTGAACCCGCTACTCTACCGTACCAAGTACGAGAGCGCCGCCTTTGAGCTGATTTACCAATACCCCATGGGCTTTGATTATGAAAAGGTGGAACTGGCGCCGCAACTAATAAAGGCTGCCCCGGTAGTGCTGGACATTACCGAAGGAGATTACAAAGGCGGGCAGTCCTTTACCTACGAAATACATCCCGAAGCAGTTTGGGACGATGGCAAGCCCGTGACGGGAAGGGATTTTGAATTCGCATTGAAGGCGGTCTTCAACCCCAAAATGAACTTACAGCACTTCCTTACCTATTTGGAAGCCATTCGGGACATTGAGGTGGACGAGTCAAATCCGAAACTGTTCACGGTGTTTACCAACCAGCCTTATTTCTTGAGTTTTGCTGGCATTTCCAACTTTACAGTGTTGCCAGAGCATATATTTGACCCACAAGGCTTGATGAAAAAGTTCACCTTGAACGAACTCACCGACCCTGCCAAGGCGGCTAAAATAGCCAACGACCCTGCCCTCCAGCAGTTCGCCGATTTTTACAACACGCCCAAAATCGCACGGGAAACCGTCTCCGGCTCCGGCCCCTACAAACTGGTGGAATGGGTGGACGACCAACGAGTGGTCTTGGCCAAGAAAAAGAACTGGTGGGGCGAAAAACTGGCAGGGCCATACCGTTTGCTGCAAGCCTACCCGGACACCATTGTGTTTATCCCCATCAAGGACGTGGTGGCTGCCGATGCCGCTGTGAAAGACGAGAGTGTTGATTTTGCTCCTGAACTCGACGCCAAGCTGTTCACCGAACTGCAAAAGGTTGATTTCGTAAAAAAAATCTACAACTTCGAGACTCCGCCTTCCTACGTCTTGTACATGACCACCATCCAAAACCGCAACCCAAAACTATCTGACAAGCGGGTGCGCCGTGCGCTCGCCCATACAATTGATATGGATTTGGCCATCAAAGACCTCTACGATGGCCTTGCCGAGCGAATCGTTGGCCCATTTTTGCCCGATCAAAAGTATTACCTCAAGACGATGCAGCCCATCGCCCTAAACCTCGACGAGGCCCGCAAGCTGTTGGCTGAAGCAGGCTGGAAGGACAGCAACGGCAATGGCACGGTGGATAAAACAATTGACGGTGCGCTGACGGAAATGAAGTTGGAGTATATATTCCCGGCAAAAAGTGCATTCGCCGAAAATTTCGCCTTATTGATGAAAAACAATGCGCAAAAAATAGGTGTCGAAATTGTTCTGAACGGTCTTGACCCAAAGGTCTTGACGCAAAAATTCAAGAACGGTGAGTACGAACTAGGCGGTAGGGCAGCACAGGCGCTGCCCTTGCCCGATGACCCCAAACAGCTTTGGCATACCGACAGTGCCCAGCCTGGCGGTAGCAACTATGCCCGGTTTAGCAACGCCACGGCGGATGCCCTTATCAATAAAATCCAGGTAACAACTGACGAAGCAGCCCGCAAAAAGCTCTATGAAGAATTTCAGCAGTTAATATACGACGAGCAGCCCGTCATTTTCCAATTGACACCTTTTGGGAAAATGGCCACCCACCAGCGCTTCGAGCCTGTCATCAGTAGGATGGGGGCGTCGTTGCAGCATTTCAAGTTGAAAAAATAATTGTTGGGATTGTTGAATTGTTGGATTGCTATTGGGTTTCCTAGCATTCCAACAATTTAACAATCAAACAATCCCAGCAATCCTACCATGTTCCTTTACCTCCTAAAGCGCATCCTGCTGTTCCTCCCGACGCTGCTGCTCATCAGCCTGTTGTCGTTTGGCCTGAGTAGGCTCTCGCCCGGCGACCCCGTGGCGCAGTACTTGGGGGAGGATGTCTTTGGGAAAATAGCCACGCAGCAAGACCTGCTGCAAGCCGAGCGGGGCTATGCCCAAGCCGCCCACCATTTGGGCGTGGACAAGCCGCCGTTCTATTTTTCGATTGCATCAAAAGCCTATCCCGACACCCTTCACCGTATCGCCATCAGCCACCGCCGCAAGACATTGGAAAAACTGCTGGCGCAATATGGCAATTGGCCGCAGGTGCAGGCTTGGTACAACGGCATCCGCTCTTTTGAACTAAAACTGCTCGGCCTGACGGACAGCGCCATCGTTGCGGCAGCAACGCCCATGAAAATCCCTTTTCGGGAACTCTATGTGCTATACACCGACGGAGCCATCAGCGCCCGTTTGAAGGAGATGGAGGCTGCCTTCGGCAAAAGCCCTGAACTCGCAGCGGCACTCGGCACCGATTTTTCAAGCCTGAAAAAAAATTACCAAACCCTACAGGCCGAGGCAACACCGGGGTTGCTGCGGCTGCCTGCTTTCCATTGGTACGGCCTTGACAATCAATATCATACATGGCTTTCCGCCTTTTTGCGGGGCAATTTCGGCACCTCGCTCAGCCACCGAATGGCCGTTACGGAAAAAGTAAAACCCGCCCTGTTCTGGACACTGATCATTAACCTCGTGGCCATTGCATTGGCCTTTGTGCTGGCCGTGCCCATCGGCGTTTGGTCGGCGGTGAAACAGGGCAAAACCTTCGACAAACTGGCGACGACCGGGCTTTTCATGCTCTATTCATTGCCTTCGTTTTGGATAGCCACCCTATTGCTCATCTTCTTCACGACGAGGGAGTACGGCATGGATTTCTTCCCCAGCGGCGGCCTAGGCAATGTGCCCCCAGCCGCCCCGTGGTGGAAGCAAATCGGGCTGGCAGCGCCGCATCTGATGCTGCCCATCATCTGCGTGGCCTTCCCGTCCATCGCCTACATCGCCCGACAGGCAAGGGGCGGCATGGCCAAGGTGCTTGGGCAAGATTTCATCCGCACCGCACGGGCCAAGGGGCTGCCCGAGCGCACCGTCATTTGGAAGCACGGCTTCCGCAATGCGCTGTTTCCGCTCATCACACTGTTGGCTTCGGTGGTGCCTTCGGCAATAGCGGGGTCGGTGGCCGTCGAGTGGATTTTCAACATACCGGGCATGGGCTGGCTGACGCTGCAAGCCATCACACAACAGGACTGGCCCATCGTTTTCACGGTGCTGATGCTCGGTGCGGTGCTGACGGTGGTGGGGATGTTGGTGTCAGATGTGCTGTATAAATTGACTGACCCAAGGGTGAAGTATTGAAATGAGTTTTCTCAAACATCTTGCGTTTTCTGTCAAACATTCTATCTTAGCAAAAAAATGAGCAATGACGGCAGCTATTTCACCTGTATTGGACGATTTTGCAGCGTTTATATCCAAACTGGCGCCCCGCAAGGTACTTGACTACAAGGCATCTGCCAAGGCACAAGAACGGGTCAACTACCTACTAGAGAAGAATAGGGGCAGTGGTTTATCAGCCGAGGAGCAACAGGAGATGAACTACTACATGATGATAGAACATATTGTAAGACTTGCCAAAACTAGGGCACTTCAAAGGCTAAATGCTGCCTGACAATGAGCGAGTCGTCGAGAAAACAGCTTAGGAAACGTATCGCTATCATTGCCAGCGGTCGCTGTGAGTATTGCCGTGTGCTGGAATATCTGTCCCATCACGATTTTCATATTGAACACATCATTGGAATACAGCATGGAGGTACGTCAACACCATCCAATTTGGCTTATTCATGCGCTTGGTGCAATTGGAAGAAATGCCCCAATATTGCCACCATTCTTGAAGACAAAGACATTTTAATACCACTTTTTAATCCTCGTAAACAAAACTGGTTCAGCCATTTTGAGGCTGACGAAACAGGTTTCTTGCTAGGCAAAACAGCAATTGGCAAAGCAACTATAAAGTTGTTGGAATTGAACCATGCAGAAAGGGTTGAGGAAAGGAAGCGCATGATGGTTGCCGGATTTTATCCTTAGTTTTAGGATACTTTAGTGGCATTTTGCCAATATTTCAAACTCATTCAAAAAAATGTGGCCATCCTACATCAAAGGCTTTCATGCGTACCTCCTGCTGGAGCGCTCCATGTCCGCCAACACCATTGAAGCGTACCTGCGGGACATCGGCAAGCTGGTGCAGTACCTCGAAATCCGCCGCTCGGAGCAGGTGGCTGCATTGCCCGAAGGGCAACAAACCCCACCGCTGCCCGGCCCCGGCGACCTGGCGCTGCCCGACTTCCAAGCCATGCTCAAATGGCTCAACGAACTCGGCCTCGAACTGCGCTCGCAGGCTCGGCTCATCTCCGGCATCAAGGCTTTTTACCGCTACCTGCTCGTGGAGGACATCCTGCTGACCGACCCCACCGAGATGCTCGAAACGCCCAAGCTCAACCGCAAGATTCCGCAAGTGCTGAACTACGACGAGATACAGCGGATGCTCGCCGCCATTGACCACAGCGACCCACTCGGCTTGCGCAACCGGGCCATGCTCGAAACCCTCTACGCATGCGGCCTGCGGGTGAGCGAACTCATCGGCCTGCGCATCTCCAACCTGCACTTCGACGTGGGCTTCATCAAGGTGCTGGGCAAGAACAACAAAGAGCGCCTCGTGCCCATCGGCGAGGAGGCCGTGAAGCATATCGGCTTTTACACCGAGGGCGTGCGGCGGCATTTGAAGATAAAAAAGGACAGCGAAAACGTACTGTTCCTCAACCGCCGGGGTAGCAAATTGACCCGTATCATGGTCTTCCTAATCATCAAAGATTTGGCGAAAAAAGCAGGCATCGAGAAGAACATCAGCCCGCACACCTTCCGCCATAGCTTTGCCACGCACCTCATCGAAGGCGGTGCTGACCT
>JADLHE010000587.1 GCA_020848965.1 Saprospiraceae bacterium | reverse complement strand
ATCAGCAGCGCACCATCTTCCAATGGCGCAACTTCCACCACCGTGGCGCCAACCACGAGCTCCTTCTTCCTTGCCACTGCGCCCACCAAGAGCATCAGGGTCAGGAAGCCCCCGCCTATCCAGGCGATGCGGCGGAATGAAGAAGAGTTATTTGCGTTGTCGAGCATAGAAGTTGTTTATTTTATCACGTCTTTCAGTACGTCAACGTGGTATGTTCTTACTTTTCCATAGCGTTCATCGTGTGCCGAACCGGTTGCGATTTTTTTACTTTTACTCAAGGCAACTGCTTTTTTGCCCCATTCTTTCGCTAAATGAAGCGGGCAAGCAATGCCGTTCAAGGCGCAGTAGCCAGCTATCGTATAGTAATGGTCGTCAACACTCAGGATTTTGGCTTCCAGTTCGTCCAGCCGTTCCGCTGTGTCGTCAAGTTCCTTTCGCACTTCGGCGTTGATTTTTTCCTGCTCCTCCCACTGTTGGGCGAGCAGCCGAAGCGTTGCCGAGAAACCTGTTGCGGGAACTTCTTTTAGCTCCGTTTTTCCTGTGGTCAGGAGTTCTTGAATCTTATCGTACACCCAAAGTTCAAAAGCTGGTGAAAGCCAAGCTGCAAATTTTAGGGCGAGTTTTTCGTCCATCCATGTACCTTGGATTTCTGGTTCTCCACCTTGTACTACTCTCAAAGCCCTTATGGTTGTTCCGTTATGCAGATCTGCATAACGGGATTCAAGCAATAAAATGAAATCCTTTGTTGATTGCAACCTTAAGAATCCACCTACTAACTTGCCAAACGGACGAGCCATCTCTGTGGCATTAATCATCTTGTTGCCATCGGCAAACTCAAAAGAAATCTTTTGTCCTTCGTAATCGAATTTGATGATGTCTGCCATGTTTGCCTAGTTTTATGTGGTGGTTATTTTCTGCTTTTCAGCATTTGCTTAATTGGGTTGACAAACGTATCAATATCCCCCGCCCCAATCGTCATCACCACATCCAACTGACTAGTTTTCAGCATCTCCAGCACGTTTGCCTTGGTTGCCAATACCCGGTTCGGGTTCTTCATTTTATCAAAAACTATCTCAGATGTGACGCCCGGCATTGGAAGCTCCCGTGCTGGGTAGATGTCCATCAAGATGATTTCGTCCAATTTGTCAAGTTCCGCAGCGAAGCCGTCCTGAAAGTCCCTCGTGCGGGAGTACAGGTGCGGCTGGAAGATGCCCGTGATGCGCCGACCGGGAAACAGTTCCCGTGCCGCCTGCACAGCCGCCCGGATTTCCGTCGGGTGGTGGGCATAGTCGTCAATGAACACCGTTTGCTCATCTCTGTAGATGAACTCGAACCGCCGCTGAATGCCCTTGAAAGTGATGAGCGCCTTGCGAATGGCATTTGGTTTCACACCCAAATTGAGGGCAACAGCAATAGCTGCTGTGGCATTTTCAACATTGTGCCGTCCCGCCATTGCGAAGCGCAGGTTTTTCAACGACTCTTCAAATAAGTGCAGACTATACAAGAACTCCATTTTATCTCTATCAATATCTGGTTGGTCCTCGTACATCTTGTTTATCTCCTCAACTGTCCATGCCGACCCGTCTGCTTTAGGTGCCATTGCAACCCATCCCTTCCTATTTTCTTCAATGAACGACCTAGGTATTTTTTCAAACGGCACTTCTCCGTAGCTCCGGCCCTCACCGCTCCCGCTTGTGGCGGGAAGAGCCTCCCAACTCCGGCCAGAGGCCGGAGCTACGAAGTCGAATACGAACATGCCGTCCTCAACGCGGACGTTTTCTGAGCGATAAGTGCCTGACCCTAAGCCGAAAGTGGTAAATGCAACTTGGTTGGGACTATCAAATGTTTGATTGTCAAAGTGTTGCGTTAGTTCATCCTTAATAAAAACCTTGCCATTTGGCTTTGTTTTCTTAAGAAATTCCTTGAACCCTGTTTCGGCCACGTTTTCAGCGGCGCCATAGATGTCAAGATGGTCGGGGTCCATGCTCAGTAGCACGGCGATTTCTGGGCTGAGGTGCAGGAAACTGCGGTCGTATTCGTCCGCTTCTGCCACCACCCAGTCGCTCGTTCCTCCGACATAGTTCGACTTGAGGTTCTGTGCGATGCCGCCTAAGAAAGCCGTGCATTTCACTCCTCCTGTGCGTAAAATATGCGTCACGAGGGAGGAGGTCGTCGTCTTCCCGTGGGTGCCAGCCACGGCAATCGTGCGCTGACTCCGGCTGATGATTCCGAGCACCTCCGCCCGTTTTTTCAAAGGAATCGTGCTGTTTTGAAAATGCAGCAATTCCTCAAAATCACGGGGGATGGCTGGCGTCCAGACCACCAAGTCAAGTCCGGCGGGGATTTTCGTCAAATCCGCTGCGCCGTAGTGAACCGTCATGCCCTCTTTCACCAACTTTTTGGTGAGGGTTGTCTCTGTTTTATCGTAGCCATGAACCTCGCAGCCTTTCATCAAAAAGTATCGGGCCAAGGCGCTCATACCGATGCCGCCAATGCCGAGGAAGTAGATTTTTTTGATTTGACTAAGGTTCATTTTTTATCACTCATAAATGGTTGAAGCTTTGAGAATGTCAGCAAAAACAGACCAATCTGGATTTTCTAAATCTTTTTTCAGCTTCATATTTCTGTAACACACTTCCATGTCTTCCGTCCATGCAACCATCGCTTCAAGGAAATTGGATAAATCATTGTTTTCCCATTTTTCCCCATTGGCATCAAAATCAGATTTCATGGCCGTTAAGAATGAAAGGAAAGAAGCCTTGTCTGTAACTTCAATATCATAGAAGTCCATTTGCTTCAATTTTTATCAATTAGCCGGATAATCACCTTCGCAATCTCCTCCGCCGCATTCGGCTTCGCCAATTGCTTGATGTTCTCGCCCAAACGCTTTGCAAGTGCCTCATTTTCAAACACTTCCAAGGCCGTCCAAAGCAATCGCTCTTTAGCTTCCACGTCCTTCACCATCAGCGCTGCTTGCTTTTCCACGAGCGCCAGGGCGTTCTTTGTCTGGTGGTCTTCCGCCACATTTGGCGAAGGGACGAGGATGGATGGCTTACCGACCAAGCACATCTCCGAAATGGTCAGCGCCCCTGCCCTACCGATGACCAAATCGGCTGCGGCATAGGCCAAGTCCATCCGGTCAATGAAGGGTCGGGCTTGCACGTTGGGCAGTTTGGCCGTTTCACAATTGCTGTAAATAGCTTCGTAAAACTTGCCAATTTGCCAGAGCACCTGCACGTCCGAGCGTTCACAGAGCAGGTCGGTTGCTGCGGCCATTGCCTCGTTCAGCGTCCTTGCTCCAAGGCTGCCACCGAAGATGAAAATCGTTTTCTTCGAAGCATCCAAGCCGAAGTATTTCAGCCCTTCGTTTCGCTTGTTTTCCAAGTTTTCAAAGACCTCCGAGCGTACCGGATTGCCCGTCAGCACGATTTTTTCCTTCGGGAAAAACTTATCCATGCCTTCGTAAGCGACGCAGATTTTGGCGGCTTTTTTTGCCAAAATGCGGTTCGTTACGCCAGGAAAACCATTCTGCTCTTGCAACACCGTTGGGATGCCCGCTACGCCGGCTGCATTCAGCGTGGGGCCACTTGCGTATCCGCCGACACCCACCGCCACATCTGGCTTGAAGCGTCGAACGATTTGCCTTGCCTTCCAACTGCTGGCCATGAGCTTGATCGGGAACAGGAGGTTCTGCAATGTCAATTTCCGCTGGAAGCCGCTAATCCACAATCCTTCGATTGGGTAGCCAGCCTTCGGAACTTTTTCCATCTCCAGCTTGCCCTCTGCGCCGACGAACAAAATCTCGGCATCGGGCCTCAGTTTTTTCACCGCATCGGCGATGGCGATGGCGGGAAAAACATGCCCGCCCGTGCCACCTCCGCTAATTATTATTCTCATGGTTGTTGTTCATGTAACACGGACTGTTAGTCCGTGAAGTCATAAGGGCTATCAAACTGCACTTCAGGGAAGCACGGTCTGGCAGGCCGTGTTACTTTCGCTGTCCGCCGCCGCCCTGATTGCCGCCACCACCGCCTCGGTTTTGACCACCTTGGCCACCGCCGCCCTGGTTACCACCGCCACCTCGGTTTTGGCCGCCGCCACCTTGATGACCACCGCCGCCCCTGTTCTGACCGCCTTGGCCGCCACCACCTTGATGACCGCCACCGCCATCACGGCGCTGTTGTTGCTGGCCGCCGCCACCTTGTTGCGAAGCAGCTTGGGCTTGTTGTTGGCCACCACCACCGCCTGTTGGGGCAGTTGGGGCCTCTGTTGCGCCAGCCAAAGCCGATTGCGCAGCAGCTTGTTCAATATATCTGCTCACACTTAGGATGATTCCGAAGAACAAGCAAGTAAAAAGCACTGAGGTGCCGCCCCATGAAACCATTGGCAGCGTAAGGCCACCCACTGGCACGAGGTGTACGGAGATGGCCATATTGGCCAATGCTTGTATCACGATATTGAGGCTAAGGCCCACGGCTACCATTGCCCCAAAGGATTTTTCAGAGATTGTCACGAGCCTCGTCACCCGAAAGAACAGCATGACATAGAGGCTGAGCAGCAAGAAACTTCCCACGAGGCCGTACTCTTCGCAGAAAACGGCGAAGATGAAGTCAGCGTAAGGCGTGGGCAGGTAGTTCCGTTGGATACTGTTTCCTGGGCCACGACCAAAGATTTCACCATTTGCGATGGCGATTTTAGCCTGCTGGTTTTGGAACGAGCCATCACTGCTACTTACCCAATCCTGAATCCGTGAAATCCAAGTGTCCACCCGCACTACGTTTGGTGCAAACTTGTGGATGACCAATAGAAACGCAAACGAAACGACGGCCATCAATATCAGCAGGAACATGAACTTGAAGTCCACCCGCCCGATGAACATCATTGCGAAGCAAGTGACGAACAACACGATGGCGGTGCTCAAGTCGGCGGGCGCAATCAATCCGCAGATGATAATAATCGGCAGGATGATGGGCATGAACGCCTTGTTGAAGTCCTTGATATAGTCCTTGTGGCGAGTGATTTCACGGGACACGAGGAGTATGAGCGCCAGTTTTCCGAAGTCGGAAGTCTGGAAGGTCAGGTTGATGAACGGGATTTCAATCCAGCGCCGGGCATGGTTGATGTCCTTGCCGAAAGCGAGCGTGAAAACGAGCAAACCAAAGGCAATCAGCCAGAGCCAGGGCGCCATTTTCATGAAGCGCATGTATGGCGTCAAGTACGCCAAGTACGCCAGGAACAAGCCGAAACCTAGGATGACGACGTGCTTCATCAAGTAGCCCGTGGTGTTGCCGCCACTGAGCTTGTAGGCAATGGTACCGGTGCTGCTATACACGGTCAGGATGCTGAAAATGCTCAGCACTGCCAGTATCATCCAGATGACCCGGTCGCCCCTTAATTCTGCGTATAGTCTTGCTCCGAAATTCACGATGCTTTAATGATAAATGATGAATGATAAATGATGAATGGAGGACGAAGGATGTTGTCGGAGGTGCCGACATTCATCATTCATCATTTATCATTCATCATTTCAGAAACAGCGGCTTTGAATTGGTCGCCCCTGTCCAGGTAATTTTTGAACAAATCAAAGCTCGCACACGCTGGGCTGAGTAGCACCACGTCGCCGCTTTCGGCATAAATGGTGGCTCGCTCTACCGCTTCTTTTGCGTTGCGGGCTTCTTCTATATTTTTCAAAATGGGCGAAAAAACGCCCACGAGTTTTTCGTTGTCAACCCCAAGGCAGATAAGTGCTTTCACCTTCTGCCGGACGAGGTCTTCGATGGGGCCGTAATCGTTGCCCTTGTCGGTGCCACCTGCTATCCAGACCACAGGTTTTTCCATCGCTTGTAGGGCGTAGAAGACCGAGTCCACGTTGGTCGCCTTGCTGTCGTTGATGTACTCGATGCCGCCGATGGCGGCAACAAATTCCAAGCGGTGCGGGTCGTTTACGAAAGTGTTCAACCCTTCTTGTATCGCCTCGTCGCTCACCCCGACCGCCTTTGCGGCATGGATGGCGCAGCTTGCGTTGAAATAGTTGTGCGGGCCTTTCAGCCTGCTATTTGTCATATCAAATGTCCCCTCCCAGCGGCCTGTCAAAGGGTTTGAGCCACCTACCCAATGGATTTTTTTACCACTGAAATAAGTCGGTATTTCAATCCTACGTGGCTTCAACTGGTTGACAGCCAAGTAGTTCTGGATTTCGTCATTATCGGCATTGGTGATGAGCAAGTCTTCTGCCTGTTGGTTCATGGCGATGCGGAACTTCGAGCGCACGTAATTCTCCATT
>JADLHE010000586.1 GCA_020848965.1 Saprospiraceae bacterium | reverse complement strand
TTTTCGAGTTGAAGTTCGATTGGGTCGCCGCTGGCGTCTATTTCCCATTCCTGCACTGCCCTACCATTGATGTCGAACAGTCGGATGGTGGTTGCGTCGTTTCCACCTGCGTTGAACTCAAGGTACAGCTTGTCGTAGGCTGGGTTCGGGAACACCTGTACATCTGAAACAGATTTTACGGCTGTTTCGATGGATTCCAAATCTTCGCCATTGCGCACGGCAACTTGCTGTGTATTGCCGTCCACGTTGTTCAGGTTGCAACCGATGGCCCATTCAATGGCGGCATCGAACAGCTTCATGCCGTTGGCAGTCAGCAAGCCAGGTGTATCGTCGTTCAGGAAGAGGGAAACCCTGCGTGCTGGAGCGATGAAGCCGCCCTGCATGGCTGCGTTCTTGTCGTAGCCAAGCACACCCCACCAAGAAGACTGCCCAGCAACCGAAGCTGCTTTGATTGCCGCTGCGTTCGCCGTTGCTCCCCAGCGAATCCAAACACCACTGGTGAATACTTGTACCGTGCCGCTCAAACCAGCAGACAGCGGGTGGCTTGGGTTGTTGATGACCAAGCTGCTGTAGGTGTTGTTCTCACCGTAATCGGATTGAGCTACCGACCCAGTCATTTTCAAATCATCGAGGATATAGCTCTCCCAAGTTACAATGGGCACGGTCACGTTGGTGAACTTGGATGTCACATCGGCAGAGTTGATAGTCGTGCTGATGACCACCAAGCCCTTGCCCGTAGCGTCAGTAGCAGTGGCAGCAGTGGCACTTTTCACAGTTACATTGAGGCCGAGTGACTGCAACCTGTTTTTAACCCAAGTGTCGCCGGAGTTCAATACAGTGTTGCCCACCACGAAAAGCACGTCTGGGTCGCAGACGGTACTACCACCGCCCGTTGCGGAAGCACAGAAATCATCCACATACATGCAGCCTCCGGCATCTTTCCAGAACCAGAAATCAACGTATTTGGCGTTAATAGGCGCCACGCCTTGAACGAGGTAAAGCCCCCAAGTAGTTGAAGTGACCCCTCTGCTGACATCATGGCCGATAGGGTTCCAATTGGCGTCATAGAAATTGATGCCAATGCCTGCCCAATTGGGTGAGCCGGAAATTTTTGCCCTTACCTGTAGGCTGTAAGTTGCTCCGGGTATGGCTGTAATCTGGTTGCCTGCACCACCTCCAATCAACGATGTGCATACTTGTGCTGCTTTTGTGCCTGAATAGAATTCGGTAGTTGTGATGGTAGCATTATCCACCCAGTCCCAGCTAGTAAAGCTGCTCTCGAAGCCTGGGTTTAGCGCCCCCAGCAGGTTGTTCGAGCAAGCCGGGAAGCCTGCTGCACTTGTCAAACAGAATTCATCTGCATTTAGGCAACCATTGATGTTCTTCCAAGCCCAAGCCTCCACATAGGCTGTTGCATAAGGGGCGGTGGCCGTTACCGTGTAGTTGGTGTAGCTGGTAGCCGTCACCGCTACGGAAGGAACGGAAAGCTCTACCCAGTTTTTGTCGTAGAAGCGCAAACCCACCGAACCTGTTGTACCTGAGATTTTTGCGTTCACCTTGAGCGTATAGCCCAAGCCTGGCAAAGCTGGCAAGTATTGTGAAATACCACCTGTCCCCGTGCAGATTTGAAGTGAGCGAGTGCCGGCATAAGGCGAGCTGGTGGTGGTGCCAGCATTTTGCATCCAAGTCCAGCCAGATGTGCCGCCATTCTCAAAACCTGAGTTGACAAGCAGGTTGCCCGCACAGGTAGTTGCAGGTGCGCACTCGTTCGCATTTACAGTGACACAGTTGCTCTCGCCATCCCATGAAGTGCAACCCACCCTGCGGGAACACCGGACGAAATAAGTGGTGACGCTCGGTGATGCGATGGTCAAAGAAGCCGTGTTCGAGCTCGGTACAGCGGTCATCGTGTTTACATCGCAGCTTGTAGTGCCCTTCATCCAGACGTACTCGATGCCGCCAGAACCACCCGATGGAAGGTACACGCTGTTGAGCGATACTTGTCCATTGGAGCAGGCTTTGCCGATGGTGCCACCGCCAGTAACGTTATCGCAGCCAGTACATGTAGTGACGTTCACCGTAATGACCTTAGAAGCTGTGCAGCCGCTTGAATTGGTCACGACGACTGTATAGTTGCCTGCATTGGCACTGGAGATGCTCTCCGAAATATGGATGTCGCCATAGCCAGGGTAGCCAGCTCCACTGAAGCCATTGGGGCCGGTCCACTGGTACGAAGCCATGTTTTGCGGAGCAGCCGAGAGGAAAACCCTTGAGCCAGCACATACATCGAGCGTGCAGTTGGTCAAGGTCAGCCATGGGCCATCGTTTACATTTGCTTCGCAAACGACGTCTATGCAAGGCGTAGCCGCAAGGATGGTCACGGTCGAGGTACAAGTAGCAGAGAGTCCCAAGGAGTTTGTCACCGTCAACGTCACCGTGTAGGTGCCCGGTGCGCTGAAGCTCGTCGGTGACACGTTGTAGCTCGTGATAGTTGCTCCGCAACCAGCCGTCGAGCCGTTGTTCACATCGGTGCCAGCAATCTGGACGGACTGGCCAGCAGCCGTCTGTTGGCGGGTGATGTTCTTGCAATTGGCAGTAGGCGTTTGCACGAAAGTGCTGACCGTGAAGGCCGTTGACTTGCTGCATCCGTCCAAAGAGATGCTGACGGTGTGGTTGCCTCCGGCAATGCCTGTGTAGCTGGTCTTGTTCACTGTCCAAGCGCCATTGTCAAGGCGGCTGGAGAAGCCAGCAGGCAGGTTGGTGATGTTCACGCTACCTGTTGGTGCTGCACAAGTGGCTTGTGTCAGTGTAATGGTTGGGTCAGGTATAGTGACGGCAGGTGAAAGCCTTGCCACAGGTACTGCCACGATGGTGGTTGTGCCCGGTGCCACCCAGTAGATACCCCAGCCATCGCCGCCGCCGCCTTCTTTCATCAAAAGCTCGACGTAGTAGTCTTGGCCAGCCGTGAGGGCGATGGTAGCCGACTTCTGGTTGGTGTACTTGGTGAACTCGGTGATGTTCGTCCAGCCTGGCACCTGTGCAATCATCGTCTTGCCCGTGACAGAGGCATTGTTGCTGAGGAACAATTGCGTCTGGTCGTCACCCGTCACATAGAAGGTATAGTTGCCCGTTTGGTTAGGCGTGATGACGCCAGTGACCCTTACACCATAATTATCAACGAGGTTCCATGTCGAAACAGCACCCGCATTGATGGTATTGTTCGACGGGTTGTTCGGATAGTTGACGTTGTTGGTCAGGTCGGTGATGCTAGTACCAGTGATGCCAGTCCAAGTGCTCACTGCAAGACCAGCACCCGCCGTGCCTTTGCAATAGGCGACAACTGGTGCGGTCGTTACAAAATTGGTAACGCCGGAAGCACAGCCTGTGGCGCTGCCCGCTGTGTTCTTTGGAACAACATACCAGAAGTAGGTCGCACCACTGTTGAGGTTGGTCACTGTCGTTGTTGTGCCAGCCACATTGGTGGCAACGGTTGCCGTAGGCGGATTGACCGTTCCAAGGTACACATCGTAGCTGGATGCGTTGGCTGCCGAAATCCATGACAGGGTCACCGATGCGGGATTAACGCCCGTTGTATTGTTGATGGGCGCTGCGTTGGAAGTACAGCCGGGCGCTGTCACTACATTCACATTGAAGCTGCAATTGGCTCCATTGCCCTTTAGGTCAATTGCGGTATAAACAACCGTTGTTGTACCCGTAGGGAATGTGGCCCCCGGTTGGTAGGCGGATACGAAGGAAGACATTCCGCAGTTGTCGGTAGCGGTTGGGGCCGTCCAAGTGGCAGTGGCTGTACCACCCGTACCAGCGGCCACCGTGATATTGGCGGGGCAGCCCGTGATGACAGGGGCTACATTGTCCACAGCGCAGGCGTTTTGCACGGTAACTGTGAAGTTGCAAGTGCTGGTATTTCCTTTTTTATCCGAAAACTGATAAGTCACTTGCGTAACGCCAAGCGGGAAGGTATTGCCCGGTGCGTAGTTGTTGTTCAGTGTGACAGGTGTACAAGCATCGGTGGCCGTTGGAGCCGTCCATGTTGCGGTGGCCGAAGTGCCGCTGGTCAGCAAGCTGATATTGGCAGGGCAACCGCTGATGCTTGGGCCAGCTGTATCGCCGGGGCATGGGTCGCTGCCGACGGTGATGCTGAAGCTGCAAGTGGCGGAATTGCTGGCAGCATCGGTGGCCGTGTAGGTCACGGTCGTTGTACCAACTGGGAAAACCGACCCGGGTACATGAGATGCATTGAGTGTCGTCACGCCGCAGTTGTCGCCAGCGCCGGGTGCATTCCAATAGGCCACTGCACCGTTGATGGTAGCGTTAGTTGGCAGCAGTAAATTGCTTGGGCAACCACTGAAGGTCGGTTTCTGTGTATCGCTTACGCAAGGGTCTTGCGAAGTGATGGTCACGGTGAAGCTGCAAGTGCTGCTGTTGTTGCTGCCGTCCTTGGCAGTGTAGGTAACGGTGGTAGTGCCCACGGCGAAGGCAGTGCCCGGAATATGGGTGCTGGTCATCGTGATGGGCTTGCAGTTGTCGCTTGGCGTTGGCACGTTCCAAGAAACAGGCGTCAGGTTGCCAAGCTTTGGTGCGCTGATATTTGATGGGCAACCCGTGAAGGTCGGCCCAGCGGTATCGCCGGTGCAATTGCTGCCCGCAGGCGTTTTGCGCAGGTCAATGCGGAACTGGCACTGGTTCGGGTTGCCAGCGGCATCGGTGAAAGTATAGGTAACGCCTGTAATGCCTACTGGGAAACTGCTGCCGGGTGTGTGGGTTGAGGTAACATTGACGGTGGAAGAACAATTATCTGTGGCAGTTGGTGCAGTCCAAGTGGCTGTTGCAGTGTTGTTTGGCGTGAAAATGATTTGGTCTTTCGGGCAATTGCTGATTTGTGGTTCCAACAAGTCAACTGGCGTCACTTGCGCTACACAGGTAAGGCTGTCGCCCAAGCGGGTGCGAATAAGGAGGTTGACATTTTGGATGGTTCCAATGTCGGTGCAATGGAAAACCGGACGGGCGAGGCCGTTGGCCAAATAAACGATATTGGCGCAGCTATCGGAAGCTTCCAATGCTACGATTGAATTAGCATAAACCTTGATGTCGCCGTCAATATTTGCACCAAAACTGCCGCTCTGGCAAACAGCCGGGGCATTCGAGGTAGTGTTGGTGTGCACGTAGCCGCCTTGTGTGTTCAGGGCGTTGCCGGAAGTTGTGCCTTTTTGGAAAAGCAGGCCGTGCAGTTCGACATTGCCGCCCGTGTTGTTGATGCTGCCCGTGTTTTTCACAGATGAGCATTCATCCACGAGGGTCTTGTCCGTGTTGACTAAAGTACCAGCATTGAGCAAGTTGCCAGCTTGCAGGTAGAAAAACTCGTTATTGGTCAGTGTTGCGCCAGCAGCGTTGGTGATGTCGCCGGGGTTGGACAAGAAGGCGTTGTTGGTGAAACTGCCCTCGTTGCTGGTGCGTACCGTATTGACGAACTTGCCGTTGTTGACAAGCACGCCCGTTGTCTTGTTGTTGAAGTCCTGCACGACGTTTATCGTGCCGCCCACAGCATTATTGAAATTGGCGAAGTTGGACCAAACAGAGCCGCCGTTCACGTTCAACGTGCCGCTGTTGGTGAAGGTGCCGTCGTTGGTTGCAACGTCGTTGGTGCTGATGGTTCCGCTGTTGGTAAAGGTGGAATTATTGTCAAGCAGTGAGCCGCCAAAGCTGAGGATGGTTCCGCTGTTGGCATAGATTCCATTGTTTTCAATGGTACCAAAGCTGTTGATGGCGGCCAAGTTGGTAAAGCTGCCTGCATTGGCAATGCGGGAGCCAAAGCCCATTCCCAATGTGCCGCCCGCACGGTTGAAGAAAGTGCCAGCTATGCGGTTATCAATCAGGTTATTATTGTTGAAAGTGCCGAAGTTATTCGCTTCACCCTTGTTTATCAAGGTGTTACCGTTGGTAAATGTGCCGTAGTTCTGCAAGAAGCCGCTGTTGTCGAGCGTGCCGCCGTTGTTCAATTGAGCGCTGGCGTTGACGGTTAGCACCGTTCCAGACGCCACGTTCAGCGTTACGTTGTTGGTGAAATTGCCGTTCACGGTCATCAGGCCAGAGGCGTTCACCGTGCCGTTGTTGGTGAAGCTGCCGTCCACCTGCAAGCTCGCCGAAGCGCCCGTGATGCTGAGCACCGAGCCGAAGTCGTTGGTGAAGGTGCTGCCCGTGCTTACCGTGAGCGTCTTGGTGTTGAGCACTTGGTTGTTGTTGAAACTTCCTTGTGTCTGCACCGTGCCGTTCAGGGCGTCAATCGTGCCGTTGTTGACGAAGCCGCCCCGGTTGGTGAGTGTGGAAGACACCGTCAGCGGTCCGCTGTTGGTGAAATTGGCCCCCGTTTCGTTGGTGAAATTGGCTCCTGCCACCAAGGTCATCGTGCCGAAGTTCTGCACGGTAGCGTTGTTGGTGAGGCTGCTCCCAGCGTTGAAGGCGAAGGTGCCGGAGTTGGCGATAGAACCGCCCGCCGCCACCGTCACCGGAGCGGTGGCGGTGATGTTGCCGAAGGCCGTGATGCCAAAGTTCACGGTGAGCGAGCTGCCCACGACCACCGTCACGCCACCCCCTACGAGGGCGTCGTTCCCGGCGGCGGGAAGACCGTTGTTCCAGTTCGCAGCCGTGAACCAGTCCCCGTTGTCGGGGCCGACGTACTGCGTCTGGGCTTGCATGTGAACCACCCCGATAAGGAGCAGGCACACGCATGACAAGTAATGCTGAATGCGCATAGTGTTTGTTTTGGTTAACAATTTGTAAGTATCCGAATGGTCGCATGAAGCCCTTGGCCCACCGCAAGTGCGGGACAGTTTTTCAGCGCCAGAAATGCCAAAAACGAGTGTGAAACAAGACCAAGATGTGGCCAGAAAAGGCTACGATGTGAGTGAGGAATACAGTGGGCAGTCACCTGCTGCCAAGCTCGATTGAATTACAAAATTGGAGACCAAATTTGACTTGCCGGGATGTGTGGAGGGGAGAATTGGACGTAAGTTCTAATAGAATCCGGCTTATTCAGAAAGTGCAAAGTTAGTGTGCTGACCTTGCGAATTCAAAATGTTTGGAAAGATAAAAATGAAGGGCATGTTTAAATTAATTGATAATCAATGAGTTGGATGATTGTGGCTGCGTACGATTTTAGAGCGGCACAAGTTGTTGACACTTGATTGAACAAGCATTGAAGCGTCATCCGGCAATGCGCTACATGAGGTTTGAACGATACCAAGCGCTTCTGATTTCAACCAATAGTTCTTCTACCAGCTTCACATCCGGTGCATCGGGCAAGCCCGATGTTTGGTACAATTCTTCCATGCGGGCAATCTTTTCTTCCGCCCAGCCCAGCAGTTGCTCGTATTCGAACTCCCCGGCCCTTATTTTCAACAGAAACTCCCGGTTGGGCCTGCGCACCCTGATTTCGCCAAAGCGGGCGATTTCCTCGGCCATGTCCAGCAGGCGGAAGGTGTGCAGCATGTTCTTTGCGTCGTAGTTTTTGCCGTGCGAAACGGTGTTGGCGTAGCGCTCCGGGTTGCGGGCCTCCACCCAGTCCCAGTAGTCCCGGTAGTCCTTGCAATAGACTTGGTAGCCGTCCTTGTTGAAACTCATCGTGCCGATGGGTTCCATGCCTTTTGGGATTGAACTCAGTACCACATCATTCGACGTGGCCTTGCTCTGTACGCCCCGAAAGCCAAGCGCCCCCGTTTCATCGTAAAAAAGTGCATAAGCATCCCGAAAATGCGGGATGTTCACCAAGCCACAGTGCTCCTGCTCAAGCCCCCGCTCTGCCAGCCAGTGTAGCAGTGGCACGCTTCCCGCCCCTTGCACCACATGGCAAAAATCGAGGATGGACTTGCGCTCTAGCGCCACGGGGTTCACGATTTTTTTGTTCAGCCCCCTTGCCTTTTGTATCTGTGAAATGGCATAGCCAGCGAAGGTTTGCCTGCACAGTTTTGATAAAAAAAGCTCCGGCTTGATGCGTTCGAACAAGGGGTGTCGGTGCAGCACGCAATCTTCTGGCATGGCCAGCAGTTCCAACATATTCGGGTTGTTTTTAGCCAACAGGTCGAAGAAGCGGCGCAGTTCGTAATACACATTGTCGTTGCGCTCATCGCTGACCTGCGGCAAGTCGGTCAGGCCATAGAATTGTGCCTTCGGCAACACGAAAACACCCCGGCGGTCGTGGTCGGAACTGGGCAAATCAGTGCCATAAGCACGGCTGCCCGTGGTGGCCTCGAAGAGGAGGAGGCCCTGCGATTTTAGGTCGGCGATGGTCATGGTGGAAATTGGAAATTGAGGAAATTGGGAAATTAGGAAATTGGGGTGACGCACCAATTTCCTAATTTCCCAATTTTATTTTATATCTAATGTTTTACGGTAAAAATCATTGATGGCATCCCAAGTCACGGGCCGTTTTTCCATCTGCTTTGCAATGACCTCGCAGTGCTGCATTTCAGCGGCCACGAAGTCGTCGAGCACCTGAACCCGCTGTACTTGCTGGCCTTCCAACGCCGTTTCCTTTTGTTTCAACAAATCCAGAATGGCTTGGTGGACGGGCGCATTGCCCTGCACCAGCGGCAGTAGTTCGTAAAAATCTATCGGCGGCGGCGTGCCCTTTTCGGCAATCCAAACCGCCGACAGCACAGGCCGCAGCACGTAGAAATACTTCTTAATTTTCACCGATGGTGCCTGGAACTCCTTTTCCAGCATTCCCGTGGCGATACCGATATAGTGGAAGATGACCTTTTTCGGTTGAAAATAACCGAGTGCCAGTTCCCAGAGCGCATCGGAGAACGGTTTGTTTTCGATGTAAACAATGGGCGAACTCAGCCACTCGTACACCGTGGAATTGGAGGCATGCATCAGCCGGAGGAACTTGCGGAAGTCCCAGCCGTTGCCGTCCAGCAGGTCGTTGGGCATCACCCGCACATTGTCCTCGCCCTCGTTGACGGAGAGGTACCACTCCCGTGGGTGCAGGTAGATGAAGCGGATGTCGAAGTCGCTGTCCGGCGAGGGGAAGCCCCAGGCCCGGCTGCCGCTCTCGCAGGCATAGCGGATTTGGATGCCCTTGTCGTGCTCGATTTGGGCGAGTAGGTCGAGGATGGTCGGATTCATGCTGCAATTTTCGGGAGAAATGGGGAAGGGGGGAGAAAAGTTTCAGGTGGGTGTCGCATTTTGCGATACCATTTAATTTGCCCTGAAAACCTGCTATATTTGTCAAACTAAATTCAATCAACAATGACTGCCAAATTAGAAACGAGAAAACTTAGCATCATAGAATATCTGGCCGAACTCGACGACGAAAGCATTCTGCTACAAATTGAGAATCTTATCAAGCCAAAGGTTGACTTCTGGGATGAACTTTCCGAGAAAGACAAGGCCATCATCCGCAAAGGCGAAGCAGACTTGAATGCTGGAAAACGGGTTGCTTTTGCTGATTTCCTTGCCCAACGCCGCCAAAAGCCATGATGCCGGTTTACCTCTCCCAAACCGCCTACGACCAATTGCACGAACTCCTCGATTACCTCGAAGCAAACTGGTCATCCACTGTATCCGACAATTATCTCAATAAACTGGAGCGCACAATGGAGGTCATTTCCAATATGCCTTACAGTTTTCCCGCCGCCGACAATTTCCCTGGCCTGCGGAAATGCGTCGTCACCCGCCAATCCATTGCATATTACCGAATTGACGAGGTGCGCAAAGAAGTGGAGATTTTGGCGGTGATTGATAGCAGGAGGGATGTGCGGTTTTGATTTCAACCCGCCGGGATGCTTGGGAGTGGAGGGAAAGGATGTAGTTTTGCAGGCGGGGGAGTCGCAAGTTGCACTGGGGTAAACTTGCATCACTCGGTCGATTAACAAAATTGAAGTGGTATGAATATAATTTCTTTAGGATTGACCATCAAGTATGCATCAAAATACAAAGTTACTAGGATTGACTTTAATTCAACACAAACCTTATTAGATGCCGACGTGATATTTTGGGATGTTAAATCTTTTGAAGATGAATTCGCCTTGAAGTCACAATTGAGAAATGAAGCCGAATCATATTACAACAACATCAAGAGGAGGAAACATGAATTTTCTGAGTTTTTTAAACTAGGAAGAACCTTGGTTATAACCTCTCCCAGCTTTTTGGACTATACATTTGATACCTCGAAACAGTTGAATTTTGTATCTATTTTACCAATTGAAAAACCAATAACTATTGAAAAATCAGGGACATCAATTCAAGCAAATAATATGTCCTTCATGCAAGAATTCCTTGAAAGGGCTGGAAAATATTTGCACTATAATTACGAATTCCAACGACCTGTAGGAGTCCCGATAATGTTTATAAAAGACACTAAATATGTGGTATCTCAATTTATTAATATTGAGAATGGATTGATAGTATTTCTGCCCAACTTTAAACTTCCCACTAGTGATGTGGATACCCATATTTGGTTTTGTGATTTAATCCTGACTCTTATTGATGACATAAAAGCATATAAGAAAAATGAAGACATAAGCAAAAAAATAGAAACCCCTGAATGGGCAAAGAAAATAGAAATCTTAGGTGAGAAGAATGAGAAAGAAGCACTTCTTCTTTTGTTGATTCAAAAAATGGAAATTGAATCAAAAATTAAAACGCATGAAACAAAACTCAAGGAATACAATCACTTAAAGATACTATTCACGGGAACAGGAGAAGAACTTGAAGGTATAGTTCGCTTAGTTTTTTTAGAAATGGGCTTTCAGATTGAAGAACCAGAAAAAGGGCGTGATGATTTAATTATTCATCATGGTGATTTTGTAGCAGTAATTGAGGCTAAAGGTGTTGACGGAAGTTCCGGCGAAAAACATGCTGCCCAATTGCAAAAATGGGTCTCAGCTTACCACGAAAAACAAGAGAAAGAACCAAAAGGAATCCTAATCGCCAACACTTTTAGGAAAATCCCACTTCACGAAAGAACCCAAGAAGATTTTCCCCACCAGATGCTGAAGTATGTAGAAAGAATGCGGCATTGTCTAATGACTGGAATTCAACTACTTTATTTATTACTAGACTTCCGTAGCGGCAAATTAACCATCGAAGATATTGTAACTCGGCTTTCCGAAACAGTCGGAATTTTAGAGTATGGAAACCAAGCAGATTACTTTGACAGTTTACCTAACCAACAATAAAGAATGAACCTTTCCAACTACTCCTCCGGCTCCTGGCAACCCGCCACCGGCCACACCCAACCCCTCCACAACGCCATTACGGGCGAAGTCATCGCCACAGCGGGCAGCGAGGGGCTTGACTTCCCCGCCATGATGCAATACGCCCGCACCATCGGGGGGAAGGCATTGCGGCGCATGAGCTTCTACGAGCGGGGCCTCATGCTGAAAAAACTGGCGCTCTACCTCCACGAGCGGCGCAAGAGCTACTACCCCCTCAGCTACGCCACGGGCGCCACCAAGGTGGACTCTTGGGTGGACATCGAGGGCGGCATCGGCACGCTGTTCGCCTACGCCAGCCTGCGCCGTCGGCTCGGCAACGAGACCTTCTTCGTGGATGGCGAGGTGGTGAAATCCTCCAAGGAGGGCAGCTTCGTCGGGCGGCATATCATGTCGCCAAGGCATGGGGTGGCGGTGCATATCAACGCCTTCAACTTCCCCATCTGGGGGATGCTCGAAAAGCTGTCGGTGAACCTGCTGGCCGGGATGCCCGCCATCGTGAAGCCCGCCACGCAGACCTCGTTCCTCACCCACGCCATGGTGCAGGACATCGTGGCGTCCGGCATATTGCCCGAAGGGGCGATACAGCTCATCTGCGGCAGCGCCCGTGGCCTGCTCGACTCGGTCACGGGGCAGGACGTGGTCACCTTCACGGGCAGCGCCGACACGGGCCGGATGCTCAAGTCCACGCCCGCCGTCATCGCCAATTCGGTGCCGTTCAACATGGAAGCCGACAGCCTGAACGCCTGTGTGCTGGGTGCCGACGCCGTGCCGGGTACGCCGGAATTCGATATTTTTATCAAGGAAGTCCATCGGGAAATGGTGACGAAGGCCGGGCAGAAATGCACCGCCATCCGCCGCATCCTCGTACCGGAAAACCTCTTGGAGGACGTGCAGATTGCCCTCGGCCAAGCCTTGGCGAAGACCACCATCGGCGACCCCCAGGTGGAGGGCGTCCGGATGGGCAGTCTCGTCGGGCGCTCGCAGGTGGACGAGGTGCGGGCACGGGTGGAAGAGCTTGCCGCACATACGCCCATCGTTTTCGGCAATTTGGACGCCGATTTCGAGGTCATCGGGGCGGACAGGACGAAGGGCGCTTTCTTCTCGCCCATGCTCCTGCTCAACGACGACCCCTTCCGCAAAACGGCCTCGCACGACATCGAGGTGTTCGGCCCGGTGAGCACCATCATGCCGTACCGCCACCTCGACGACGCCATCGAACTGGTGAACATGGGCAAGGGCTCGCTCGTCAGCAGCATCGTTACCGCCGACGAGCGCATCGCACGGGATTACGTCATCGGCTCGTCGCCCTACCACGGCAGGATATTGATTCTCAACGAATTATGTGCTAAAGAGAGCACGGGCCACGGCTCGCCGCTACCCTTGCTCAACCACGGCGGCCCCGGCAGGGCGGGCGGCGGCGGCGAACTCGGCGGTATGCGTAGCCTCCATCACTACCTACAAACCACGGCAGTGCAGGGCCACCCGACCTTCCTCACGGCGGTCACGGGGCAGTACCACCAAGGCGGTCGGCAGACGGAAAAGGACGTGCACATCTTCCGCAAGCATTTCGAGGAACTGGAAATCGGGGAGACGGTCGTGACGGCCAAGCACACGGTCAGCGAGGCGGACATCACCAATTTCGCCAACGTGAGCGGCGATAATTTCTACGCCCACATGGACGCCACGGCGCTCGAAGGCACCATCTTCACGGGAAGGGTGGCGCACGGCTATTTCATACTATCCAAGGCGGCTGGCCTCTTCGTGGATGCGAAAAAAGGCCCTGTGCTGCTGAATTATGGCTTGGACGAATGCCGTTTCACAAAGCCCGTCTATCCCGGCATGACCATCGGGGTGCGGCTGACGGTGAAGGAAAAGGTTGACCAAGAGAAAAAAAGCGAGGACGATGTGGCAAAGGGCATCGTGAAGCTGCTCGTGGATGTCTATGATGAAACGGGCGAGACGGTGGCCTTGGCGACGATTTTGACGATGGTGAAGAAGTTGAATCAAGACGCTTAGTCATGACAGCCGCTATTAAGGACAAAATCAAGACGTATTATTTGCCACCATTTATCCTTGCTCCAATAATGGTAGGGCTGGGTGCTTTGGGGCAATGGATAAAAGGAACCGCAAAGGGAGATACTATTTTTAGTGCATGGGTATTTGCGTCAATTGGCCTTACCCTTTTATTGGGAGGGCTTTATCATGCTGTGTCGGAATATCTTGGGCCTAAACGGGCTATAAAATTGGCTAAGCATAAAAAGTTAAAAAGCCTTGTTTTTCAGGGGTTTAAGTTCAATGAAGAAATACCTGGCTATGAAAAACACCATTTGGGATTTCATTCAATCGTTTCAGCAGTTTCTAATATGGATGGTGAGTATATTTCCGTAGGATGTTTGGTCAGTGTCCCTGAGCATGACTTTGATGCCACACTCGATTTTGCGGATAAGCGGGCGTATGATATTTTTGGTGCAGGGAATGGTACAGCATGGATTTGCGACAAGCTAGAGATTTCTATGTTTGTCAAGCTGCCCGAAGTTGACGCCATCGTTTCAACATTGGACAAACTTGTTTTTGACCTGAAAAGCAATCGGTATGTTCCAGGGGAACGGCCTATGTAGGAAAAAGCCAAGTTGCTAGTGGATGTGTATGACGAAACGGGCGAGACGGTGGCACTGGCAACGATTTTGACGATGGTGAAGAAGCTCAACCAATCCTGATAAATCCCGTTCAATCCATTTTAGCAACTAAATTCATGAAATACGATTCCTACGAACCCGTCATTGGGCTTGAAATACACCTTCAACTTGCTACACAAAGCAAGGCGTTCTGCGGCGATGATGCCAGTTTTGGCGGCGAGCCGAACACCCATGTGAGTGCCATCTCTTTAGGTCATCCGGGCACCTTGCCACGCCTGAACGAAAAACAGGTGGAATATGCCGTGCGGCTTGGTTTGGCCTTGGGCAGTCGCATCAACTTGCGCAATACCTTCGATAGGAAGAACTATTTCTACACCGATTTGCCGAAGGGCTACCAGATTACGCAAGACCGCTTGCCTGTCTGCGTGGGTGGCTCGATGGATTTACAGATGGAAGGCTATCGCCGCACAGTACGCCTTCACCATATCCACATGGAGGAGGACGCCGGGAAAAGCATCCATGACCTGTCGCCCAACCACTCAATGATTGACCTAAACCGGGCGGGCGTGCCGCTACTCGAAATCGTGACGGAACCAGACCTGCGCAGCGGTGAGGAGGTGGACGCTTTCATGACCGCCATGCGCCAATTGGCCCGATACCTTGGTATCAGTGATGGCAATATGCAGGAAGGCTCCATGCGCTGCGACGTGAACGTGAGCGTGCGCAAGAAGGGCGATACGGGTTTTGGCGAGCGCTGCGAAATCAAGAACGTGAACTCCATGCGCTTCGCAAGGCAGGCCATAGAGTTTGAAGTGAAAAGGCAGGTGGATTTGATTGAAAGCGGGCATGAAATCGTTCGCTCAACGCTGAATTTCAACCCAACGACGGGCGTCACCTCGCCCATGCGGGACAAGGAGAGCGCCCATGACTACCGCTACTTCCCCGACCCCGACCTGCCGCCCGTGGTTTTCACGCAGCAGTGGGTGGACGAGGTGCTGGCGCAATTGCCGCCGTTACCGAAGGCGCTGTTCGAGCGCTTCGTCAAGGAGTTTGGATTGTCGGAATACGACGCCAATTTGTTGACGCAAGAACGGGGAACGGCCGATTTTTTTATAAAACTGGTTGAAAAAGCGCCCAATCCAAAAGGTGCCGCCAATTTGGCCATCAATAAAATACTGCCTTGGGCGGCGGAGACCGGAAGTGGGCTTGAATCCTTCCCCGTGGCGGTGGGGCAGCTTGCCGAATACCTCCAACTCATTGAGGAGGGCAAGGTGAGCGCCAGCATTGCCAATCAACGCCTCTTTCCTGAGTTGGTGAAATTTCCTAGCGCTTCGCCGCTTGAACTGGCGCAATCGCTGAATTTATTGCAAAGCTCCGATTCGGGCTTCCTCGAAAAAATCGTGGACGAGGTGCTGGCTGCCAACCCCGACAAGGTGGCGGAGTACCGCAAGGGCAAAAAGGGCCTCATCGGCTTTTTCATGGGCGAAGTGATGAAAAAGTCGCAGGGTAAGGCCGAGCCAAAGGCGACGAATGAACTGGTGGCGAAGAAGCTGGCGGGGTGAAAACGAAGCTGGCAAAAACAAAAAAGGCGCACGATTCATTGAATCATGCGCCTTTTGAATTTAGGAGGTCGATAGCGGATTCGAACCGCTGTACGAGGTTTTGCAGACCTCTGCCTAACCACTCGGCCAACCGACCGTTTTGAAAGTTTCAGATGACCTTTAACGCCGATTGATGTGCAAAGGTTTCATTCACTTTATTTTTTGCCAAACAAATTGCTCGGCGGAGCTTTCTTTAAAAGCGGATGCAAATGTAAGGACTTTTTTTAAACCAAAACCAAAACAGTCAATGCAATTTTTCTTGCAACTGTTCAATCGCTGTTTTCAGTTAGGCTTTTTGAGATGGTGAAATAAAACGTGGTGCCCTTTCCAAGCTCCGATTTGAACCAAATATCGCCTTCGTGGTGCTTCACTATTTTTTTGCAGATGGCAAGGCCCATGCCGGTGCCGGGCCTGTCCAAATGACTTACCCGTTGGAACGGCATAAAGGCTTTTTCTTGAAAGGTTTCGTCGAGGCCAAGGCCATTGTCGGAAACGGTAACCTGCCAATACTGACTCCTTTCCTGAACTTTAACTTGGATATGGGGCGGCTGTTCGCCCCTGAACTTAATGGCGTTGGCTATCAAGTTCTGTAACAGCTGCATGATGCCAGTCCTGTGAGCATCTATCGTTGGAAGGCTGGAAAAACTGATTTCGGCCTTTGAATCGGTTATTTCCGAAGACAGGTTTTGGGTGACCAGCAATATCACCTCATTGATATCCACTTTTTCGATGCTGTGCCCCTTGGCGATGCCGGCGTACTCTAGCAAATCTTTGATGATTTCGTTCATGTGGGCGGCGCCCTTGATGATATATTCTATGAAATCATGCGCTTCGGGGCCCAATTGCGTGGAATATCGGCGATTGAGCAGGCTGGCATAACTGGCGATGGTGCGCAGTGGGCTTTTCAGGTCGTGCGATGCGATATAGGAGAACTGTTCAAGTTCGGCATACGATTTTTCAAGCATCCGGAGCTGTTCTGCCAACTTATTTGATTGCTCTTCTACCAACTGTTTTTGAGAAAGCAATTCTGCGTTGGTGCTTTCTATTTCTGCCTGGCGCAGTTTGAGTTCCTCAATGCTCGTGTTGAGCAAATTGACGATGATGGACTTGTCCTTCGTGATGCGCTTTACCTTGAAATCCATTTTCTGCAGCTCCTTCTCGTAATCCGAGAAGTGGCCCAATAGGATTTGCCTTTGCACTTCGGTAATGGGCAATGATCGCACATACTCATCAATTGAATCCTTGGAGATTCTCATTTAGCTAATGGCGAGGTTTGTTTGGTTTGAATATAAAATACTTGTAAGTGACCTTAACTTATTTTCGCTCATTGATGACCACCAATGAACAAGTTTCATTGTGGAATTCGCAGATACCGTTTTTAGTTGGGCCGATTTCACCGTAGGTGAAAAAACCTATCATCGGCTTTTTCCAAAAATCGTAGATGCCCTTCACTTCGTCCTCAATGAGCGGGCCAAGTGCGGAGTGCCTTCCCTTGCAGGAGAAAAGTATGAGCCCATCTGCTTCGTTGGTTTGTGCTTTCATATCGGCAAACTCGGCAATGGTCTGGTCAATGACCTCGAAGCCCGGCGCAATGGAGAACCTGAATCGGTCGCCATTTTTTACCCCACCAGCCAGCACGAGTGCGCCGTTCTCCTTTATTTGGAGGAGCGGTGCCCGCAAAATGGCGGTGCCATCTTCCCTCAAAATTTGGAGTGGGTATTGAGCGCTCATCTCGCTCACTTCTCCGGTATTGTCATTGTCGAAATAGCCGAAATGCTTCACGAATGCATTGACGGCAGGTTCGTTGTTGATGGTGTAAACGATATTGCCTTCTGCATGGGTGATGGAGTGCTCCATTCCCACGCCTTCCCAGCCACTGGTGGCCAGGCCCTTCAGTTCCACTTTGTCGTTGTCGAATGCGAGTACGGCAATGCCGTTTGAATAGACATCGTGTCGGGTGAATGAAAAGGTCTTTGTCAATTGCAGGTCATCGGCCGCTAGGCCGCCAAAAATTGGGGCATCAATGCTGAGCCCCGCCCGAAGGCCATACACGATTTGCTCAGCATCTACCGAAACGCCGCCCGACATGGCCAAGATGGCCGGGTGCTTGAACCTTGCCGCTGCAAGTTCGCCGATTTTTTTGCAGGCGCTAAATGGGTTGTCGCTCTCGTATTCCGCCGAAAATACCTCGTAATAGTCCCGGTTGATTTCAAACAGCAATCCGGTGATCACCCCATCATAAACACTATCGTTTACAATCTCGCCCGCCGTAGAGGCACCTGCGATGTCAATATCAAGTTGGTTGAAAATACTTGAAACTGCCCCAAGGTCAAAATCGACCGAGCAAAATACGACGGCCAGATTGGGCGAAAACCCATCGGTTTTAAGCTCAGCAATATCCTGTACTAAGCTATCAGTTGAATTTGAGTTGAATGTTTTGATTTGCATCATAGAGTGATTTAGTCCGTTTTTTAAGCGGATAACAAGTAAGCACAACTGCTGATAAGTGGAATAAAAGTAGAGCTGGGGAGCAAATAGGTTGCGCAGGCAGATTTGTGTCAAAAATAGCTCCAAAAACTAGCGGATCAGTGTAACGTGCCCACTTTTTACTTGTACTTTCCCATTGGACTGTTTTAAAGTTAGTACATAGGCATACACTCCTTGTGCCAATGGCTTTCCATTTTTGCTTCCGTCCCAACCTTGGCTGGGTTCGTCGGTGCTGAAAACTTCCTGACCGTATCGGTCATAGACCTTCATTTCATACTTCGAAATATCGCCCAATGCGATGAGCGGCTTGAACTCGTAATTGACACCCTCCGGCACAAAGGCATTCGGGACAAAAATCCTAGCATCCTGCTCCACGCAAGCTGTGTTGGAGCGGCTTTCACGGCTCAACAGCTCGCCCGTTTCGGTCATGACCTGCGTTTTGGCCACCACATAATAGCAGGCTTGGGCATCGTTCAAGTCGTTGGGGTCGTATTCGTCGTCGAAGGTGTTGGTGGTTGGAGTGGCTGCGCCAATTTCGCTGTCCGTGCCCCCCGAAACCTTGTGCAAAGCATAGGAACTAACGTCGCCATTCTCTAGGTCGAACATCGTCCATTTCAGTTGGTTGATATTGCCGGGCTGGTTCGTTGCGGTGAGAAATATCGTGCTGCCGTAATTGGATATTCGCACCGAGTCGCAAACGTCACGGGTTTCTATCTGGTAGAAGACCTTGGCGGCTGCAGCGCCGCTCGGTGTATCGGTGAAGGAGTTGTTGCTTGAAAGTGGCGGAGTAGTGGCTTGTGTTGCAATTGGCTGATAACCAGTGTTTTGGCTGCTGCTCAATATTTGATATTGGGTAAGTTCGGCGAGCGGATCCCATTGCCATGAAAGCACCACTTCATTGTTAGCGTTCACGCTCACATTATCCAACAACATGCCCAGTGGCGGATGCACCACATCCACAAAAAGGCAGATTTGGTTCGACTTGGCAACAACGCCCGTAACGGCTTCCACCGACCTCACCTCGAAGCAGTAATTGGTTTCGTCCAGCAAATCTGCCGCTTCAAAACTGGACGCACTGCCGCCTGCATCTCCGAACAGTGTCAAAGGCCCACCATTGGCCCCTGCCCAAATCTCTTGCTTCGCAATGGGGTTTGTCCAGCCCACATAGGGGTTCCAGCTTAGCTTCACGGATTGGTTGCAAGGGATCACCTCTGCCTCCACAAAAACGCTCGTATGCTTTACATCAAAAATGCTGGTGTTGCCACAGGGGTCGAGGGCGTTCACGAAATAGGATTCCGGCCCGGATTGCGGGTCGGCGTTGGGGTCCGTGTAGGTATTGCCGCTATAAATAGTGTCCACTGGCACTACGCCAATGCTGGTCTGGCGGTAAATTACGTAGCTGACCACCTCCGGCGATGGGCTTGGGTACCAGGTTACTACCGCTTGCCCGTTTTCAACGGAAATGGCTTGAATGGGCGATACTTCTGGCGGTCGGTTGTCGAGTGTGTCGGATGGGATGGACGCTTGGCCGGGGCAGTTGAACTTGCTCAACAGGTAGAAGAACCATTGCTCGCCACTTGGGTTGATGAAGGCGTAGTAGTCTTGGGCAGGGTTGGTAATCGTGGCTTGGAGCACAAACGGCCCCATTGGGCTTTGGCTGGCCCATACTTCATAGCTCACAAAAGGCCCGCAGTTATTGACAGGCAAGTTCCAAAACAAAGTATCGCCACGTACACAATTGAAATCTGGGGGCGACACCTGTGCCGTCATTTTTGCCCATATAAAAAGGCCAAAGGCCATCAAAGCAACTGTCTTCTTCATCAATCAGCTATCTTTTTAAAAGCACCGACAAAATATTGGCTGTCAGGTCGGAGTATCTAATACCTCCATCCCTCACAAGCCTTCCAACTCCAGCTTTTGCTTGAATTTCGCCTCAAACTCCTCCATGCTGTAAGTGGCTTTCAACTGGTATTCAATGCGTTGCTCGCCGTCTATATCCTTGCGGAAATAGACGAGGCCGAGGTTTTCACCGTAAATCTCGGTGCCGCCAAATTCCAATTCGAGGTGCCCGACTTCCTCTTGGTCAACCAGTTCACGGGTATTGAATTTTACGGCCTCTACTTGCTTGCCTTGATAGGTGAAGCTGGTGTCGCTGTCGTATTGCCGATTGCGCACCAGAGTGATGCTCGATGTGTCGCCGAGCGGCCGCCAATGCAACGAGGTGAGCAGCACGCTGCCAAGCGGCTTCACTTTGAACGGGAAGACGTTGGCAGCTTCTATTTCGGCCTTTATTGGCTGGCTTTTGCCCTCGGCATCGGTTTCATAAATCAAAAAATCGTTGAGCAACATGCCGTTGTCCACTTGTTCTTCCCGCACGAATTGGTCGGGTGCGAAAGTGGGGCCATAGGACGTACCGAGCAGATAGCCTTTTCCATCTTGCGTAATGGATTTGTAGTACCAGTAAACAGGTGGGTGGCGCTTGTCGCCCAGTGGTTCGTACTCATAAACCCTGCCTTCCTGTAAATCGCTCAAAGGGTAGTAGAAGTTTTCGATGTTTTTCAGCCCATCGCTGGGTTTTTCGTTGCCGCAGGCAACAAAACAAATTGCCAAAGGCAATAGATAAATGGTGTATGATTTTTTCATCCCAATTTCCCAATTTCAAAACCTTATTCCCCAGTACCTGCCACTACCACCACGATTTCCCCCTTCACGGTTTTGTCTTTGTAAAACGCCAATAGTTCGGCCAAGGTATCTGTACGCAGCTCTTCGTGGATTTTTGTAAGCTCTCTTGCAACGCAGGCTTGCCGCTCAGAGCCGCAGCATTCTGCCAATTGTTCTAGGCATTTCACCAATCGGTTCGGGGATTCATAGAGAATAAAGGTGCAGGGCAGGGCAGAAAGGTATTTCAGGCGGGTTTGTCGGCCTTTTTTGTGGGGCAAAAAACCCTCGAAGAAAAACTTGTCGCAAGGCAGCCCGCTGGCGGCCAGTGCAGGCACGAAGGCCGTTGGGCCAGGCAGGCATTCCACCCTTACGCCTTGGCGCACGCACTCCCTCACCAGCAGGAAGCCGGGGTCGGAGATGCCGGGTGTGCCCGCATCGGAGGCAAGGGCAAAGGTGGCTCCGGCTTTTAGCTGTTGCACGATATTGGCCGTGACGGAATGCTCGTTGAAGGCATGGAAGGCCGAGATGGGCGTCTGGATTTGAAAATGGTCTAGCAGCCGCTTCGTCACCCTCGTGTCCTCCGCAAAAATCCTATCTACCTCTTTCAAGATGCGGATTGCTCGGAGGGTGATGTCCTCCAAATTGCCGATGGGCGTTGGAATAAGGTAAAGCATTATAGGTGGCAGTTCAACAGTTGAGGCTTGGCATCCTGCTACAAATTCCTGCTAACCTTCAAATGGTCGAACAGTGAGAACAAGACATGGCCTACGATGATGACAGGGAAGGCAGCTTCTCTGAGCAAAATCAAGGTTGCCACGGCAAAGGCAGCAAAGATAAACCGAATCTCGTTGCCCTCCCAAGCGAGGTTCTTGAACTTGAGGCTGAACATTGGCAAGCCGGCCACCATCAGCCAACAGAGCACGGGTATGTTCAGGTAGAGGAAAACAGGGTTGGATACCAATTTGGCAAGGCCAAAAGAATCGAAATGATAAACGAGCAGCAGGCCAACGGTATAAATGGCGCAGGATGGTGTTGGCATCCCGATGAAGTTTTCTGTCTGTCGGGTGTCAATATTGAAGTTGGCGAGGCGGATGGCCGCAAACAGTGAAATCAGGAAAGCGGGCGAAGCGGCCAAGGTCAGTTGAATGGGCAGCACATCGCTCCCCGAAAGCCCTTTTACCAGTAGCATATAAACCACTGCGCCGGGTACTACTCCGAAAGACACCATGTCGGCAAGGGAGTCCAACTGTTGGCCAAGCGGTGACTTTACCTTGAGCATCCGGGCACAGGCACCATCCAGATAATCAGCAATGCCGCTGGCAAAACTGAACCAAAATGCCTGCACGAACTGCCCATACAGCACACTGGCAATGGCACAGCAGCCAAAGAACAGGTTCAGCAAAGTGATGAAGTTCGGTATGTTCTTTTTCATGCCATCACTGATATAGCCACAATTGGGCTGGTAAGGCGTTTCACTTTTTGGCAAAAATAATATTTTCAATGGTTCTGGAGGATTTTAGATGTGCAGCAATTTTTCGCCCTAGCCCTTTTTGAAAATAGCAACTTGCTTAGTTTGCATTAAGCAAGCGTGTTAAATCAAAAAGAGCCGTCCATAGTTTGAGACGGCTCTTTTTGATTCATTATAAATGCCTAAAAATCATTTAGGCTCCTCTTGCAGGATTTCAGTTGT
>JADLHE010000585.1 GCA_020848965.1 Saprospiraceae bacterium | reverse complement strand
ACAGCGCCCGTGTGGGTGCCGGCGCAGCCCCTATCCGCACCCCCGAAGGCTGGCTTGAAATCTACCACGGTGCCGACCACCATGACCGCTACTGCCTGGGTGCCATCCTCCTCGACCTTCAGGACCCATCTAAGGTCCTAGCCCGCTCCCATGACCCATTGCTCGAACCCATCGACGATTATGAACTGACAGGCTTCTTCGGCAATGTGGTCTTCACCAACGGACATGTCGTCAATGGCGATGAACTAACCCTCTACTACGGTGCTTCTGACGAAGTGATTTGCGGAGCAAAACTTTCGATTGGGGTGGTTTTGGAGAATTTATTGAAGGTTGGTAGATAATCATTGAGCAAAAAAAGAGGCCTTTCCTGTTTCTGCAAATAAGCTGATTTTTTCACCTGAAACTACATTTTCTTCCGGCGAAAACCTCGCCACCACCTGCTGTTCGCCAAGCCTGGCAAATGCAAAACTTTCGTAGCCAAGTCGCTCCAATAACTGCACTTCAACGGAGAGGGCAGCGTAGTGTTTTTCGCCCTTGGCTGGGTGTGTGTGCAAGTGCTCCGGTCGGATGCCGAAGGTCAGTGGTTGCCCAATTTGGGTGCTGAATTCAGGGCGCTCCGGCAAGGGGACGATGAGCTGCCGAGTAGGGTCGGAGAAGACAAGACCGGCTGGCGTTTGTTCGATTTTTCCTTCAATAAAATTCATGGGCGGCGAACCGATAAAACCCGCCACGAAGCGGTTCTTGGGCTCATCGTAAAGGCGCTGCGGCGTGTCAATCTGTTGGATTTTGCCCTTGTTCACCACGGCAATGCGGTCGCCAAGGGTCATGGCTTCCACCTGGTCGTGGGTGACATAGACGACCGTGGTTTTCAACTGCTTGTGCAACCGGGCGATTTCGAGGCGCATCTGCCCCCGTAGCTTGGCATCAAGGTTGCTCAACGGCTCGTCGAAGAGGAAGACCTTGGGCTGCCGCACGATGGCTCGCCCAATGGCCACTCGCTGCCGTTGCCCGCCCGACATGGCTTTGGGCTTCCGCTCCAGTAGCGGTTCGATTTCGAGGATGCGGGCGGCTTCCATCACTTTTTCATGAATGTCCGATTTGGATAAACCCCTGATTTTCAAGCCAAAAGCGAGGTTTTCATAAGCCGTCATGTGGGGGTAAAGGGCGTAATTCTGGAACACGATGGCGATGTCCCGGTCTTTGGGCGGGAGGTCGTTTGCCAGCTTCCCATCGAGGTAGAGCTTGCCCTCGGTGATGTCCTCCAATCCTGCAATCATACGAAGCAGCGTGGACTTGCCGCAGCCGGAGGGGCCTACCAACACCATAAACTCGCCTTCGTTCACTTCGAAGCTCACATTGTCCACGGCTGCGACCTTGTCAAAACGTTTCGATACTTGTTCAAATCGGATGGTTGCCATAGTTGAATCCTATTTTTTAAGGTTGTTTCTCTCAATTGTTTCCAACGCCTGCAAGGCCAGCAATGCCTCGATAGTTGACTCTGCCCCGGCATTCCGGTTCAGCTCCGTCACCGAGCTGATGCCGTCGAAACAACGCCCCGTAGCGGGGTCATACATGGCTTGCCAGGCGGGGTTTTTTCCCGAAAACCAAGCTGCCAATTGCTTCGCTGTTTCTCCAAAAGCCTTGTCACCAGTGATGCGCTGCGCCTCGGTGGCTGCCAGAATCATCGGGCTGAGGTCGTAGGCTATCTGCGGGAAGGGCTTTTCGTCGTGCACTGCCAGCTTACCACCGACTTGCACCAGTTTGAACTCGTGCAGCAGGCCCTTTTTCAATAAATATGGATAAAAATGCCGCACTTCATTCAGCCCCGCCTCGATGAACGGCTGGCGCTGGATGGCTTTCCCGGCCCGCAGCAAGGCGTAGGCCTGTGTGTTGCCCCATGCATGCCAGTAGTTTTGCCAACTCAAAAAAGCAAGTTGGGGCGGTGTCTGCTCATCGCCGAACTGGTCACGCTGCAGCAGGTTGCCGAAGCTTAGAATGAGGTTTTTCAACGAGTCAGAAGGGGCGGCTTGGTAGCAATTGCCCAGGCCGAGCAGTATCACGCTGGCTTGGTCGGCACCTAGTTCGGTGAGGCATTTTGGCAGGGCAACGCCTCCAAATTGGGCGGTGTCGGCAGGGTAGGGGCAAAGGGCTTGCAACTTGCCCACCAGTTCGTCGAGTACGGGTTTTACTGTGTTTTTCAGGTCGGTAATTGGTTCAGCGTCCACCAATTGAAGTTCTGACAGCGCCCAAAACGCTCGCCACGTCCAGAAACTCGACTTTGCCAAACTGTTTTGGTGCGTAGTGTTGATTTGCCCACCGGGCAGCATGAAATTGTAAAAAAAGCCGTTCTCCGCTTGCATGTGCAGCACAAAAGCCGTCAGCGATTTGATTTTATCCAACAACTCCGACGAGGGCTGCGAGCGGTATTGCCGACAGTAGAAAACCAGCGCCCGTGAGACATCGTCCACACAGGTAAAGCCTTCGTCTTCGTCGCCAACGTGTTGGTAATCAGGTGCTTCACAATAAATCCAAACTGTGCCGAGCCGCTTTTCACCGACGGTTATTTCTTCATGGAGGTGTGCC
Source organism: Saprospiraceae bacterium (assembly GCA_020848965.1). Classification (GTDB taxonomy): domain Bacteria; phylum Bacteroidota; class Bacteroidia; order Chitinophagales; family Saprospiraceae; genus UBA6168. Next base: position 8,266 of record JADLHE010000585.1, on the reverse strand, counting down.
AAGTGGGCAGGGTTGACCTTAAAGGGCACAGCAGTTTTTTCTGCAGAAAAACACCCCATGAATAGTAAGATTATCGAACCGAACAGCAACACTCTATTCATCATTCATCATTTATCATTCATCATTTCAAAAAGCACCTCGTCAAGTTCCGCTGTCGCAAAGCTGATGGCGCTGTCCGACATAGCGTAGGGGATGACGAGCCGACCGTTGTGGAGCAGCATCCCGCAGGTGTAGAGCACGTTGGGTACGTATCCTTCCCGCTCCTCGGTGGTGGGGGTAAGTAGCGGTTGGTCAAGACTGGCGATGACCTTGCTGGGGTCGTTCAAGTCGAGCAGGCTAAGGCTGAGCACGTACTTTCGCATTGCACCGACGGCGTGGGTGAGCAGCAACCAGCCTTTCGGCGTGCGTATCGGGCTGCCGCAATTGCCCATTTGGAGCAACTCCCAGTCCCGCTGAGGGTGCTGTAGCGGGCGGTACTCTTCCCATCTCAGCAGGTCGTCGGAGAACATGATGGACAGGCTCCTACCGCCTTGCCGACCAATCATGGCGTACTTGCCGTTTATTTTTTCGGGGAAAATCGCCATGCCTTTGTCGCTGGCTGCAGCGCCTTGAAATGGGCGTATTTTGAACTGCCTAAAATCTTCTGTTTCAATTAGTTGTGGGAAAATTGCCCTGCCATTGTAAGCTGTATAGGTGGACAGGTAGCGCCTTTTTCCGCCCTCCTCGAACAGTACAAAACGGGCATCTTCCATCCCGTTCGACTCATTGGCGGACTGCGGAAACAGCACCCGACTATCGAGCGGCGAGCCGTCGGGGAACTGCAAGTCATAGGCGCCTTCAAAGTCTGCCTTCGGCAAAAGCTGCCCCGTGGTCAGTTTCTGGCTGGGCACATCTAGTGCAGTATCTCCATTTTCTGACAAGACCCCGGTCATAAAAGCGATGGAGGAAATATGCCCTTCGCCAGTAGCCCGAAGGGACAGCACAAAGCGTAGCGCCCCGGTCGGCATCCCAGACTGGTCGGGGTGCGGTACAATGGAGGGGTTGAACAAGGCTGATGCCTGAATGCTGTACTCGTGGGTGAAATAAGCGCCAATGAGCAGTTTTTTCCCTTCGGAAACAGCGCCCGTAACATACTGAGAAGGCCATTGATAGTTTTTCAAAAACTCACCCCGCAGGTCGAAATGGCGGTGTTCAAATTCTGCCAAAATACCCTGCAATTGCGCCTCGGCGGTTGTTTCATCCAATGCCAGCACGGCATCTATCACAGGCTGGAAGCGGGCAGCACTGCCGAAATTGAGGAACTTGAGGATGACCTTGGTGGGGTCGGCCTTGAGTCGGATGTCCGTTCTTTTAATGTCAATCATTGTTTATTCAAAAAATATTTTTCAATTAGTAGGTTGTTTTAATCTAAAATTAGAGAAGGGCGATTTAAGTTTAGGATTTTTTAAATCAGCAATATTTCTTAATTCAAAAAAAGTTAGTAATTGCAGGTGTTTTGGTGCTGATAAATCTAAAATATTGCGCCTAAAACCTTATGTCATAAAATAAATTATCCCGCATGATTTGTCGAGCCATATCTTAGCTCTTTAGTCCCGACGACGCCATACTCTGGATGAAATGCCGTTGGAAAATGGCATACGCCACAATGACAGGCAAGGCAAGCAGCACGGCAGCTGCGAGCTTTACGCCTAGTTGTGCCTCGGCACGTCCGCCCACGGCAAAAAGCGTCACGAGTTGCGGCATGGTCATCAGGCGCTCTTCTCTAATGACGATAAGGGGCCAAAGCACATCGTTCCAAGCGTTCATGAAAGTCAGGATGGCTACAGTGATGATGGTCGGTAGGATATTGGGGCAAAGGATTTGGAACACGATGCGCAGCTCGCCGCAACCATCCATGCGAGCGGCGTCCACGAGGTCGTTGGGGATGGTTTGGAACGCCTGCCGAAACATTAGGATGGCGAATGCGCTGTTCAAGGCGGGCACGACAAGCGCCGCCAAGGTGTCCACCCACTGGAATTTCACCATGAGTATGTAATTGGGGATGAGCGTGATTTGAAAGGGCAGTGTCATGGTGAAAATGATGACGAAAAACAGGCCGTTCCTGCCCTTGAAACGCAATTTTGCCAAGGCATAGCCCGTCATTGCCCCGAATACCAGGACACCCAGCGTGGACAGTCCCGCTACCAACGCACTGTTCAGCAGCGACCGCCCAATGGGTATCTTGGCGAACATCTGGGTATAGTTGTCGAAGGTCAGCCCCTTTGGCAAAATGCCCAATTCGCCAATCTGCGCTTCCGGCGTCAGCGATGCCACAATCATCCAGTAAAACGGGTACAGGAACGACAGGGCGGCGAGGGTCAAGAGGATGTATTTTATGGGTTTTGACAAGGCTGAATTTTTGATTTTTTTTTAATTTAAGAATTAAGTTGGACGATTTAAATTTTTAGGTTTTTACACTGCGTTCATTTGAATTAATTGGTTCAAAATGCCAGTATTTGCAGGCGTTTCATAATCCGAAATCCGCAATCCGAATTCCGCAATATCTCCTCATTCTTCTTTTTCAATAAACCTTTTTTGCAGCGCAACCACCACCATAATCAACATAGCGAAAAACAGCCCCAGCGTGGCGGAGTAGCCCATGTGGTAGTAGCCGAAAGCCTGTTTATAAATATACAACATGGCGGACAGGGTGCTGTTGAGCGGGCCACCATCGGTCATGATGTATGGCTCGATGAAGAGGCTGAATCCACCAATCGTCGAAAGAATGACCACCATGAAAATCGTGGGATTGATGGCGGGCAACGTGATGTACCGGAACTGCTGCCAACTGTTGGCACCCTCCACTTCGGCTGCCTCGTAGTAACTTCTCGGCACGGTCTGCAAGCCAACGAGGAACAGGATGACGTACAGGCCAACATTTTTCCACGTGGCCATGATGGCGATGGAAAAGATGGCGACGCTTGGATTTGAAAGCCACTCGACCCGCCCGAAGCCAAAACTCGTGAGCAGGCGGTTCAGTAGCCCTGTGTCCAACCCGAACAACTGTTGCCAGATGATGGTGACGACCACCCCCGAAATGACTACGGGCATGAAGAACGCCGCCCGGAAAAAGCCTTTCGCCCGAAGGCCTTCGTTCAGCAAATACGCCAGTGCCAGTGCCACCGCCACTTGCAATGGGATGTGGATGAGCAGGAACTGCGAGGTGTTCAGGATGGCTTTCCAAAAAAGGCGGTCTTGGAACAAGTGTATATAATTGTCCAAGCCTGTGAATTCCATCGGGGCGATGATATTCCAACGGTGGAAGGTCAGCGCTATGGAAAACACCACCGGGAACACCACGAACAGCGCCAAGTGCAGCAGGTAGGGCGACACGAGGAGGTAGGGTTGTAGTAATTTCCGAAGGTTGGTCATTTTCGTGATTAGTGATTAGTGATTTATGACTCGTGATTGGGAGCAACTTGCCTACCTAATCACCAATTACGAATCACTTTTTAGCTCGAAGTAACACATTTACCGCTTGCTCTGCGTCGGAGATGGCGGCTTCGGGTGTTTTCATTCCATAAAGTACACAGGCTTCGTACTCCTGCGAAATAATATCGAGCACCTCGATGAGAGATTCGCAGTTGTCGGAGCCTTTGACATGTTTTGCCTGTGCCGCACACGACCGCATCTTGGGATTTTCATCGAAAAAAGCTTGAAAAGCAGGCAGCGAGTCCAGTCCCTGACGGCGGGGGAGTTGCTTGGTCAGTAGCAGGAACTGGCGGTCGCCCTCCTCATCAATCATGGCCTTGATGAACTCCCAAGCCAGTTGCGGGTTGCGGCAGGTGTTGAAAATCACGATGTTTTTTGGGTCGCAATAAGTGTAACTGGCGCCTGTGTGCCCTTCCGGCACGGGCATCGGGGCGAAGTCGTACTCAAAGCCAGGTCGCTTGAACTTTTCGAGGTATTCGATTTCCCAAGGGCCTGTCCATTTGGTCGCATATTTTTCAGCGATGAACAGGTCTTGCGCCGCCGATTCGGTTTGCTTCGAGAAATAATCATTGCGGTAGAGTTCCTGCAAAAAGCGAAAAACGCCCACCCCATATTCGTTGTTGAAATTCGCCCGATTGTCTTTCACCAGCGGCAAGCCACCAGAGGCGGCGAGGTAAAGCGGGTAGAAATTGAACAAGCGCTGGTACCATGCGAGCTTCACGGAAGTATTGCCGAACCACTGGTCCACGTAGCCGTCGCCGTTCGTGTCTTTTTTGAATTTTTCGGCTGCCGCCAAATATTCGGGGTAGGTGTGGGGGAAGGAATCCAAGCCAAGTTCCTTCAAAAGCCGCACATTATAGATGCTCATAAAAGGGTTGACTTTCCACGGCACTTGGTAAATATGCCCATCGGTGGAAGTCACTTCCCGGATGGTTGCCTCGTCGCAGCGTTGCCTGAGGAAGTCCGTGAAGCCGTCGAGGGTGTCGAGCGGTACGAGTATGCCCGATTTTCCGTAGAACTCCACCAAACCCTGCCAGATATTGGCGTAAATATCGGGCGTCGTCTTGGCTACCACCGCCGCCAGAATGATTTCCTCGCTGGATTGTCCCTCCGGCACGGGCTGGTACTTCACGGGCTGGTCGGGATGCGACTGGTTCCAACGCTGCACTGCCCATTTCGAAAAGGCAATTTCGCCGCCGTTGTTGCTCGACCAGTACTCAATGGCAAAGTCGTTCCGTTGCGAAGCATCCTTCCCACAGCTACTCAGCAGCAGCCCTGCAAAAATTATTTTACCGAAAAAAAATGCTCGCATGGCGGAGTTGGTTGCTTCGCAAACTGTTGTTAATCAGTGCCTTGTGGTGATTTTAGCTTTTAAGGAAAAAGCTTCTGGGCTTGGAGGTTGTTTGCCGTGTAAAGTTAAAAATGTGCGGGAAGATGCATGCTTTAAAGGCGGGATGGTACAGGTTTTTTGCGGGAAAGTATTAGAGTGGGCAAGGTGGTTAGGAGGTAAGTTCAAAGTTACCTCCTAACCTTGTTCAATCATTTCTTCTTCTTCGGCTCTGTGCGCTGCACTTTCGTTGCCACAGGTTTTTCCCTAGCCTCTGTTGCGGGCAAGTTGCCAGCATCCGGCAATTGGTAGTTCTTCGCAAACCAGAAGATGCCCCAAATGGCCAAAGCAAGTACGATTAAGGCAGCAATCATCGTAATGGTCTCGCCTGTGTGATAAGACTTTGGTGAGAAAACCATCTTCACTTCGTGCTTTCCTGCTGGCAATTTTGCGGCACGCAGCAGGAAATTTGCTTTGATGAAATCATCCGTTTTCTTGCCATCCAAGTACATTTCCCAGCCCTTTGAGGGTGGGTAATACACCTCTGAGAACACAGCGAATTGGTCCGTGGCAGCATTGTAGGAATAGGTCATGCTGTCCGGGTGGTAGCGGGTCAGTTGGATGGTGGCGGTACTGTCGAAGGTCGGTGTGAAGCCCTTAATTGCGGCAGCAAACGATTCCTGTACCACGGCCTGCTGCTTCGGATTGATATTGGCCAGCTCCGCAATTTCCGCATCGCCGTCGGCAACCACCTTGATTTCCTTCACGAACCATGCATTGCCGCAGGCACTGGGGTTCGTGAGCGCTTTGTCCTGTTGGCTGATGAAATATTTGGTGTTGAGCATCCCGTAAATCTGTTGGTTCTTGTCCGGGAAGTTCAAGTATTGCTCAATCAACTCTTGGTACCGCATCAATTTGGCGGCATGGTAACCACCGACGCTTTTGTGGTGATAGCCCGTATAGGCGTTGCTGAAAGGCATACCCCTACGGAAGTCAGCGACCCGGTAGTGCAGGTCTTTGTCTTTCAGGATTTCCTCGTCCGCAGCCGTCGGTGCTTTGTCAGCGTTCTTTTGGGCTTGCGAAATGAAATCCTCAGAGGAAATCATCCTGGCGCTGACGCCCAGCACGTCCACCAAGGCGAGCACGCCCACGCCAATGACCAAGCCCATTGCCGAGAAGTTCTTTTTCACCCAAAACCAGAGTAGGCCAAAAGCCAAGCCTGCAAAAATAATGGAGCGCAGCAGGTCGGCTTGCAGCAAGGCCGAACGGTCTTCCGCCAGTGCTTTGGCCAGTGCCGCCGGCAATTGGCTGTCAGGTTTTTGGTAATCCAAGGTGAAACTCAACAACATGGCGATGAGCAACAAGCCGCCAGTGACGGCTCCGCCCAATAGCAAGCCCCGCTTTTTCGCCTGCGCATCGGTGCTTTTGTCCAACAAGGCTTGAAAGCCCATGATGCCAAAGGCCACGACGAGCATATTGGCGATGATGAGGAACATCTTCGTGTCCCTGAACTTGTTGAACATCGGGAAATGGTCAAAAAGCAGGAAGTTGAGGGTTGGGAAGTTTTTGCCCCAAGCTATCATCAAGCCAAGGATGAGCGTGCCGAGCACATACCAACGGAGCGGCTTTTTCACCAAGAACATGCCCACGAAAAACAACAACGTGAAGACAATGCCCATATACACCCCGCCGCCCACGAAAGGCTGTCCGCCCCAGTAATGGCTGCATTGTTGCGCAAGCTGCATGGCTTCTTCAGAGCTTTTCATGCCACGCAGGGCGCTCATGGTTGCGCTGGTGTTGTCGCTTGCGAAATTCTCAGAGCTGCTGCCACCCAAGTAATTGGGGACAATCAGGTTCCAGGATTCAAGTACGCCGTAGCTGTATTGAAAGGCGTATTCCTTGGACAAGCCCTCGCCTTCGCCAGCTTTGGCGCCGCTGCTGTTTTCTTTTTTTGCCAATTCCGATTTGCCCCGAATGGTTTCATCGGCGTATTCCTTGGTGGTCATCAGGCGGCTGGCATTGGTGCCCACGGCCAATATAACCGCCACCGCCGATACCACCACTGCAGTGCCAAAGCGAGGCAACCACCCGTTTTTGACTGCGTCAATGAGGTACACCACCCCGAAAATCAGCATTGAAAAAAACAGGTAATAAGTGATTTGAACGTGGTTGGCGTAAAGCTGGAGCGCAGTAAATAGCGCCATCAAGCCCCCCCCCAGCCAGTATTTGCCACGCATGGAGAGTATCAGTCCCGCTAAAATGGGGGCGCAATAAGCTGCCGCAATGATTTTGGTGGAGTGCCCGGCCTGCACCAAGTCCATGTGGTTGGCCGCCAGGGCATAGCCAATTGCCCCGATAATGGACAAACGCCAGTCCACCTTCATCACCACTAGCAGGAAATAGACCCCAAGCATCATCAGCAAAATGCCCGTGTGCGGTGGGGCCATGTCGTTGCCGAGCAGGAAAGCCTTTTGCACGAACTTCATGGGGTTGGAAGTGGGGTAAAGTATCTGGTAAGAAGGCATTCCCGAAAAAGCAGCATTGGTCCACAGTGGGTACTGGCCTGTCTGGTCGAATACTTTTCGGCTCTCACCTTGCATGCCCATTGCTTGCAGGTTGTCACCTTGTCGGAGGGACTTGCCTTCCAAAATGATGGGCGAGAAACGGGCAAAAGCTGCAATGAGCAAAATGAAGAAAGCGATAATGTGCGGTACGAATTTCTTGAAATCCATTTTACGGTTGACGGTTGACGGCTGACGGTTGACGGGTTTGCAAATGCTACCTCTTTCCGTTTAACCAGTTCGTGTTGTTGTTGGCGAGCGCCAAAGGTAAAGAATATTGGAAAATGTAATAGCCGCAATGGTAAGGAGGCATTCCCGTTCGGTAGTGGTAATTCCGGCTTGGGCGGCAGCTAGTTCGGGTTCGGCAGTTTAAACTTGGAGGCCCCGAGTCGGCAACCCCATATTTGAAGAAAAAAAGAACATGAAGAAACTGATTTTTTTCGCTTTTACCTTTAGTTTTCTCTTCGCTGCCTGCGGCAATTTGGACGATGATGCCTCGCCGAGCAGCCCCGGCAATGGCAACAACAGCAGCGGCAATTCGCCTTCAGGTAGCTGGAAGGTTACACGTTTTTGGGACAAGGACAAGGACGAAACCTCCAAGTTCAGCAGCCATAGTTTTGAGTTCCAGTCTGATGGCACCTTGGTGGCCAGCACCAGTACCGACACTTACAACGGCACTTGGTCGAAGAACAGCAGCGGCTCCAAGCTGACCCTAACCATCACTGGCACCGATGCCCTCGATGAGATGACCGACGATTGGTTGCTCGATGAAATGACCGATTCCTCCATCAAGCTCCGTGACGACAATGATGAGCATTTGGAGGAATTGTTTTTGGAGAAACAGTAATAAAATGGGGTTGCCAGAGCGAATCTAGCAACCCCATTCATCATTCATCATTTATCATTT
>JADLHE010000584.1 GCA_020848965.1 Saprospiraceae bacterium | reverse complement strand
TGCTTCATTTTCAGAACTTTGTCTTTTCAGGCTTATCAAAATATGTTCAGAACAGTTTTTTATTTTAGCCAAATGGCCCTTGGCCTCAGTTTTTTTTGCTGCGCAATGACTGCCTGCCAGCAAGATGAAGCCACCAAAACGGTTTCTCCCGCTTTTTACCACTGGAAAACCAAGCTGGCTTTGACCGTTGCAGAGCGTCAGTACCTCGATTCGCTTGGCATGAAGAAGCTCTACGCCAAGTTCTTTGACGTGGATTGGGACGAAGCCACTGCCCAGCCCGTGCCCCTTGCCGTGCTTGAAATGGATACGAGTTTGCTCGACGGGCTGGAAATCGTGCCCGTCGTTTTTATCACCAACCGTACTTTGCTCAAGCTGCCCGTGCAGGATGTTGACACGCTGGCTAGCCGCATCCTTCTAAAAATAAAAGCATTGGCCGCACGGCCACCTCAGGAAATCCAGTTTGATTGCGACTGGACGGAACAGACACGGGAGAAGTATTTTGCATTGTTGAATGCTACACGTCGCATCATTTCCACCGATTCGTCATTCATCATTCATCATTCATCATTCATCATTTCTGCCACCATTCGCCTTCACCAATTCAAATACCCTGACAAAACGGGCGTCCCTCCTGTTGACCGGGGCATGCTCATGTGCTACAATATGGGCGACCTCGAAGATTGGAACACAGAAAACTCAATCATTGGCGCCAAGACGGCTACCGACTACCTTGCCCCCCAATCCGCAATCCCTGCCTACCGGACAGGCAGGCGCAATCCGCAATCCGAAATTCCCCTTGACCTTGCCCTGCCCACCTTTCGCTGGGGCGTGCTTTTTCGGGACGGCGATATGATAAAACTCTTGAACGACCTCAGCGATGCCGATTTAAAGGATACCTCCCGCTTTCGCAAAACAGCCACCAACCGCTATGAAGTGGTGAAAAGCACCTACCTGCAAGCCCATTATCTTTATCAAGGCGACCAGATACGCTTGGAAGCGGCTACACCTGAAATAGTAGCGGAAGTGGCCGGGCTTATCAACGAAAAAGCGGTGATGGAACAATCGTTCACGGTTGCTTTCTACCATTTGGACACTTCCATCCTGCGCATTTTTCCGAAGGAAAAAATAAGGGAAATACTGCGGAAGTTCTGAGCGGCGCTGCAATCGGTGGTTTATCGAAAGCCATTTCGTACCTTTCCGCCGACTAGCAGAAGTTCCGAGTTTTGAGTTTCGAGTTTTGAGTCGCCCCGGCCCACCATTCGAAACCCACAACTCACAACTACTATGATATGAAACTTAAAATCTGCGGCGCAGCCCGTGAAGTGACCGGGAGCGCTCACCTTCTTACCCTCAACGACGGCTATACCATTCTCCTCGACTGTGGCATGTACCAAGGTAATACGCACAGCATGAAGGATTTTAACGAAAAATGGCTGTTCGACCCCAGCAAGCTGGACTGCGTCGTTCTTTCCCATGCGCATATTGACCACTGCGGCCGCCTGCCAAAGCTGGTGCGGGACGGCTATCGTGGGCCTATTTACAGCACCCACGCCACCCGTAGCCTTTGCGCACTTATGCTGCTCGACAGCGCTTTGATTCAGGAGCGGGACACCGAATACTTCAACAAGCGCCGAAAACACGAGCGGGATGAACGGGAGCCACTCTACACGGAGGAAGATGTGAAGGCCACAATGGAACGGTTTAATACCTTCGGCTACGGTAGGAAATTCCAAATCAGGCAGGGCGTGGAGGTGGAGTTTCGGGATGCGGGGCATATCCTTGGCAGTGCAAACGTGGTGCTGACCATCAATGAAAACGGCAAGACCACTAAAATCGGCTTCACGGGCGACATCGGCAGGCCGAACCGCCCCATCCTGCGTGACCCACAGCCGATGGAGGAAGTGGACTACCTCATTTCCGAAAGCACCTACGGCGATAAATTCCATGATTCGGCGCCACAGGAAATCAACCGGCTGCTGCACATAATCACCCATACTTGCTTGAAAAAGCATGGAAAGCTCATCATCCCAGCCTTCGGGGTGGGCCGCACGCAGGAAATTGTTTACATCCTCGACCAATTGGAAAACGCCGGGCAACTGCCCGATATTCCCGTTTATGTGGATAGCCCCTTGGCGGTGAATGCAACCCTGCTCTATGGCTCGCACCCAGAGTGCTATGACGCCGAGCTGAGCACCTATATCCTCAAAGACCCGAACCCGTTTGGCTTTGGCCGATTGAAATACATCAAAGAAGTGGAGGACTCTAAGCGCCTGAATGCTTCCGAGGAGCCTTGCATCATCATCAGTGCCTCTGGCATGGCAAATGCGGGTAGGGTAAAGCACCACCTTTTCAACAACGTGGAAAACCACCGCAACACCGTATTAATAGTAGGTTATGCTTCGCCGGAAACCCCGGCTGGCCGCCTTCGGGATGGCGATAACCATATTCGGCTGTTCGGAGAGGAAAGAATGGTGAACTGCGATGTGGAAATCATGGACTCCTTCTCGGCCCATGCCGACCGTGGCGAAATCGCCGATTTTGTGCGAAACCAACGGGACTCAGCTAAGAGAACCTTTTTGGTGCATGGCGAAATTGAACGGCAGGAAAGCCTGAAGTCCTTCCTTCTGGAACAAGGCTTCCAGCATATTGACATCCCTGAACTGGGGCAAGAGTATGAAATTGGTTGAGAACAGCAGTGAGCCGCTTCCTACCAGTTGCAAACCTTTTCATGGCGGCACATGGATTTTCCAAAGCAAAATTTATGTGCCGCCTCCTTCTGGAAGCCTCATTCACTCACCCTTCATGGGCAGCGCCAACATCGGAATCTGCACACGGCCTGCCACCAAACCCGTAACGCTTTTATCAAAAATGCGCTCGAAAACCGTGAGCCGCTCGTGCACGAACATGCAAAGTGCTGTGTGCTTTAAGCCTGTACTGTATTCCACGAGGTCGTGGTAGAGCGGGGCTTCCGGCACCGATTTTACGATTTTGACGGGGAAGGGTGCCTTGCCTTTCTCCTTGCCGATGGCATCATGGCCAGACTTTGTGAAATGCAACACCTGAGGTTCGGCGCCAAACCAAGCCGACCACTGCTTGATGTACCGCTTTTGCGAAGCAACCTGCCCCGTAGTGGTGCAGAACTCCAGCCGTTTCAATTCTCCAACCTCCCAGTTGGGTGGGATGGCCAGCACGGGCAATTCAGCTTTTTCTATTAAATTGGCGGTATTGCTCCCAAAGATTTTATTGGCGAGGCCCGTGACGCCGTTCGTGCCCATCACCACTAGCTTTGCCCTCGATTTTTTGAAATGACCAATCAGCCCCGGCAGGAAACGCTCGGCGAACAAGACCTTCGCCCGCCAACGGGTGCTTTCTGGCAGTTGCATGGCTTGGATGCGGGCCAAGGCCAATGCCTCCAGTCGGGCTTTTTCGGCCTTGTCTTCCCCGGAGACGTAATCCCATATGCGGGGCGATTCGGTGGAAGGCGGCACCACTACCACGTGCAGCAGTTCAACTTCGTCGTTGTGCTTTTGCGCCAGCAGCAAAGCTTGGTCCAGCGCTTTCTCGGCGGTGCTGGAATAGTCGATAGGGACGATTAGACGTGCCATTTTCCTGGTTTTTTTGTTTAAAAATGGTGATTAGGCATTTACAAACAACGCCTTTATAAAGGGTGGGGGTGAGGACGAAAAATCAATGGCAAGGGTGATATTTCTCAAGTAAGGGGGGGGAATGAGCTGTTTCTGCCATTGAATGGGCCGATTTTCCTAGCGTCGTTCGTCCATTGCCCATTTTCTTTGCGCAGCAATACTAGCTATGCTCCCTGCTTTCGTTTTATCCCTATTCAATGGTTGCCCGTCGAAAAAGGTGAGTGCTTGCAGCGCTGGCCTGCCTAATTTTAGGTGCACAAACCCGCAACTGCTCGGAAAACGCATTGCTTATGAAAAAAACAATTGCCCTCAGCCTGCTTTGCTTTTTGCTCGGCGCAATCATTGCGCAGCAGTCCACGCTGAAAGCCGAATACTTCAACGGCACAAATTTCGAAGAGAAAGTCACGAGCCGTACCGAGTCGAATATTGACAAGGCTTGGAACGACGTGCCGCCCGTGCCCGGCATTGACCCGCACAACTGTTCCATCCGATGGACGGGCCGCATCACCGCTCCCGAATCGGGAACCTATACCTTTTCCGCAAGGGTGGACGATGGCATCCGGGTATGGGTCGGTGGCGTGCAGGTGATTGACAATTGGCGGCTGAACGACAACGGCCAATCCACTGGCCAAGTGAAAATGAAAGCTGGCACATCTTACGACCTAAGGGTGGAGTACTTTAATGCCCTGATAGAAGGCGAAGTGACCCTTATTTGGAAGCTGCCCAACTCGAACAAACCTGAGGTGGTGGCACCTGAGTTTTTTACCCAAAAGCCCAAACCCGCTGTGGCACCCGCCCAAGCCGTGCAACAACCCGTTGCGGAAGCAAAGCCCAAGCCCACAAAGCCCGTGGAAAAACCCAAAGCGAAACCGCCCGTGGTACAGCCCGAACCCACCAAACCCGGAAAACCCGTGGAATTGCCCAAGGATACCCTCGAAAAATACGTGCCCAAGAACGTACTCTTCGTGCAAGGCAAGGCCATCATGCTCGATGCCTCAAAGCCCGACCTCGACAAGCTCGCTGGTTTCATGCTGCGCAACCCCTCCTATAAGATTAAGGTGGAGGGCCATACGGACATCATCGGGGACACGGACATGAACCAGGCCCTTTCGGATGAAAGGGCAAAAGTGGTGGCCGAATACTTGGCGCAGCGTGGCGTCGGGGAGGAGCGGCTGCAATCAAGGGGCTACGGCAGCTCCCGACCGCTGTACAAGGGCAATTCCAAAAAAGGATACGCCCAGAACCGTCGGGTGGCCTTCGTGATTTATTACTGAAAGGCCCCACTCCCATTGCCTGAAAATTCGGCGATATTTGTACCCAGAAATACCTGAATATGAATTGGTTGAAAAGCATTGGCATCGTTGCCGTCGGTTTTTACCTGCTCGTTTGCGGAGTCCTTTACTTCTCCCAAGAAGGCATCATCTTCCATCCCGACAAACTGCCGGAGGACTACCGCTTCACCGAAGGCGAAGAAGTGGAACTTCCTGTGGACGAAGGCATTGCCCTTAATTGTCTTTGGATGAAGGAACCTGCCTCCAAGGGCGTCATACTCTACCTGCACGGCAACAAGGGCAGCAACCAACGCTGCTACCACCAAGCCCAAACGATGGCGGGGAACGGCTACGATATTTTCATGCCCGACTACCGGGGCTTCGGTAAAAGTGATGGCGAAATAGAGTCGGAAGCACAACTTTTCAGCGATGTGCAGGCGGCTTACGACTTCCTCAAAAAGCATTACACCGAGCAGCAAATCGTGGTGGTAGGCTACTCCATCGGCTCCGGCATGGCCAGCTATCTTGCTTCGCAAAACCATCCGCAACAGCTAATACTCATGGCGCCCTATACCAGCGTCGTTGACCTAAAGGACAGCCGTGCGCCCATCCTCCCCGATTTCCTCTTGAAATACCCACTGCGTAGCGTGGAATTCCTGAAGCGGGTAAAATTCCCGGTCACGCTGTTTCATGGCAGCCACGACGAGGTCATTCCCTACCACAGCTCCGAGGTTTTGCAGGCCCTCAATCCAAAGCTTTTCCAGTTGGTAAAACTGGACGAGGGGCATCGGGGCGTGGTTTTCAACCCCATTTTCCAGCAAACGGTAAGCAAACTTTTAAGGTAAAATTGCATCATGGAAAAAACGAAAATCCCTGCCCTGCTCGATGAGAAGTTCAACAATATGGCGCAATGGCTCAAAACGCACCCCGCCGAGAAATGGGCTGTTGGTCCTGCGGGCAAATGGACGACCGGGCAGCATGTTGTACACCTAATTCAAAGCACGAAGCCGCTCGTGCGGGCACTCTCATTGCCGGGCTTTGTGCTCCGCTGGAAGTTCGGCAAGGCCAACCGCCCTTCGAGGGATTATGCTACCATCGTGGCCCGCTATCATGAGAAACTGGCTGCCGTCAACGGCGTTGTGGTGTCGCCTTTTTCGCAAAAAATGCCCGGCACGCCGCCCGATGGAAAGGAGGCGCTCATCGCCGAGCTGGCGGCTTTGAACAAAAAACTGAACCGAAAGATGGCTGGCTATTCGGAGGCGCAATTGGATAATTTATTGCTGCCCCACCCACTCATGGGCCGAATGACGCTGCGGGAGATTTTGATGTGGAATGCGTATCATACGGAGCATCATCATAAGATATTGGAGCGGTTGTATTAACCCCGCACCCCCTCCAAATACTCCCGCACCGCCGTAAACGACACAGCCTTCCCTTCAAAATATTGCATGGCTTCCCCTGCCTCATCAGCATTCGCACCGAGGTGGTTCAGGATATTCGCCAAGTGCATCTTCATGTGCCCGGCCTGTATGCCCGTGGTCACGAGCGAGCGCACGGCGGCGAAGTTTTGCGCCAAACCTGTGCTGGCAATGATCATCATCAGTTCCTCGGCGCTGGGGTTGCCCAGCATTTCCAAAGAGAGCTTTGCGATGGGGTGTAGCTTGGTCAGGCCGCCCACTGTGCCGAGCGCCAGTGGCAGGTCGAGCCAGAAACGGAAGATGCCGTTTTCGATGGTGCAATGGCTGAGGCTGCGGTAGTGGCCGTCACGGGCGGCATAGGTGTGGCAGCCCGCCTCCACGGCCCGGAAGTCGTTGGCGGTAGCCAGCACCACGGCGTCCACGCCATTAAAGATGCCCTTGTTGTGCGTGGTGGCCCGGTGCGGGTCGAGGTAGGCGATGCGCACGGCCTTGCGGAATTTCTCAGCGAGTTCGGCTGCTGGAAGCCCGTTGTCAAATGGGCCGAGCTTGTCCACGGGGCATTCTACCCAAGCCCGCACGAGGCACTCCGGCGTGTAGTTGCTGAGGATGGACATGATGATGTTCACGTCCCGCTCCCCATCGTCGAAGACCGGGTGTGTGGCAATGAAGCGGTCCAGCGTTTTTGCGAAGCATTCCAGCACCGAATTGATGAAATTGGCGCCCATGCTGTCGCAGGTCTCGAAAGAGACTTTCAGTTGGTAGTAGCGGGGCTCCTGCACCGTGAAGTCCAGCAGTTCGATACCCGTGACGCCGCCGCCCCGCTTCTCCATGTTGGCGGTGATGGGCGCAGCGTCTTGCAGCAGTTCGGTTTTCAGTTCCTCGAAGACGCTTTCAAGTTTGCGCACGTCGCCGTTCCAGGAGAAGTGAACTTGCCCCAACTTCTTGGTTCCCAATACTTTAGCATGAAATCCGCCCCGGTCGAGCCAGTATTTGGCGGTACTGCTGGCAGCGGCCACCACCGAGCTTTCCTCGATGACCATCGGCACGGCATAGACCCTACCGTTTATCCTAAAATTGGGCGCTATGCCGAACGGCATGGGGAAATTGCTGAGGGTGTTCTCGCTAAACCCGTCGAGCAGGCGCTGCTGTTCCTCGTCGGGGTTCCACCAGCGCATGAGTTCCTGCGTGGCCTCGGCGGGGTTTTGGAAGAAATGCTCAGCCACCCATTTCACCTTGTCGGGTTTGGAGCGTTTTGAAAAGCCGGATATCGTTTTGTTGTTCATCCTGTGTTTAAGCTACCGCAAACCCCGAATGTTGTCGCACATAAGGGTCTTGAAAGGCAAGTACAATGTCTGTTTTTGGAACGCCCAAATCCATTAGTTCTTGGGCTATCGGTCGGTCGGTATTGTCCTCCTGTATCCAGATTTTCCCATTGATAATGTCCAAATGGAAAATACAGGCATGAACCCTTCGGCCATGCTCCCACCCCACGGAAAAAAGCTGGTAGCGGTCGTGTTTTTCATCGAAAATCAATTGATTTTCAATTTCAGGCATATTCGCCGGCTTCAATGCGGCGTATTGCTTCAAGACTTGTTGGATAAGGTTCCTATATTTTTTCAGTCTTTCCATGACACTACTTTTTTGGATTCAGTATCAAAAATAAGGAGTTTCACATCGTCTTCCTCTATCACCATTTGGATGAATGGTTTTTGAAAAAAATCCCTGTAAATCTGCTCACTGATTGCGAGGTAAAGCACACGCTCTTGGTCTTGGCGAAGTGCCTTCCGATAGACACCATATTTGCCATAGGCTTCATGAAAGTCGGCCACTTTCGATAGGCTGCCGAAACTCTTTACTTCAACGGCAATCTTTTGGCCTTCCCTTTCTGCACCGATAACACCCTCTGCGCCAAGGTCAATGAAAAAGTCCACCTCGCCTATGCGGATGTAGTAAGGGTCGTGGGTGATGTTCCAGCCATCGCTTTCCAATGCCTCCCTCACATGATTGTGGTAAATGTCCTTTGCCATTTTACTTCGGAATTAAAAACGCCTCTGCCAATTCCACCCCCCTCACCTGTGCCGCCACATACTCCCACAGCTCCTCATAACTCCCCCGTGCATGTTTCAAAAAGCCGGAAGCCTGCCCATAGACGCTTGGAACTTGGAGTTTTTTCATCAAATAAAACCCATCAAGGAAGCCGCCGATACCGCCGGAAATGATGATTTGCCGACAGCGCATCTGGTCGCCCAGTTCGGCAGCGATTTGGTTGGTGAACTGCACCATTTCGGCTGCCGTGTGGCCGACCTGTGCCAGTTGGCCGTAGGTCTGCGCTTTTGCTTCTTCGCTCCGCAATAGTTCGAGCTTCGCAAAATTGGTGCCCCCGGCGGCGGCGAAGTCCACGGCTTGCAACGGCAATTGCAGCAGTGCCCGAAGGCTGGCTGGCCCCATGCCCTGACCCACTTCCTTGACGATGAGCGGCACATCGGGCAGTTTCTCCAAAATAGTCTGAACCGTCTGCAACGGTGGCCGTTGGAAGCGGTCGCCCTCTGGCTGCATCCATTCTTGCAGCGGGTTCACATGGATGATAAGGCCGTCTGCTTGGAGTTTTTCGAGGAGAGTGGTTACTCGTCCAAGTTCCTGTTTATCAATGAGTTGTTCCAACTGTGCCACGCCGAGATTGGCGTACAGCGGCAGTTCGGGGCCGATGAGGTGCCGCACGGCGAAGTCCTCCAAGGTATCGTCGGAGAAGAGCAGCGAGCGGCAGGAGCCGAGGCCCATGCCCATGCCGAACTCGGCGCAGGCCCGTGCGAGGTTGTGGTTGATGGTATGTGCCCAATCGGTGCCGCCCGTCATGCTGCTCACCCAGAGTGGCGTGCGCAGCGTTTTGCCCAAAAAGGAAAACGGCGGCAGGCTGCCCGGCTGCGGGTGCGCCGTCAACAACGGCTCGTAGTGGAAACGCCCGTCCACCTCGCCGTGCAGCACCTGCGAGCGGAAGGCCATGTCAATATGGTCACGCTTGCGGGCGGCGGCGGTGGGGTCGTCTTCGGCCTGTTTCTTTTTTTGTTCGAGATGGTCCATTGTTGCAAACATCGGCAAAGATTTTCAAAATTTTGCGAAATGCCCCAAAGGGGCAAACTGACGGGTAACAATGGAGGCGGGGATTGGTTTTGGGGATATTAACGCCAACGGTGATGGAGAATCGGCTGTTTTCAAAAAAAATGACATTGATGCCTTCGTTAAAAAACAGCAATTGAGCAGGAAGGAGCGGGTTTGATGTTTTTGATTTAAAACTAATTTGATTATATTTCATTCAAATTACATCAAAAATGAAAAAATAATCATCAAAATATTGATTTTTAATTCTTTCCGCTCATCTTTGTTTCGTTAACATTAAAAGCAAATATTGTGCTTTCGGAAATTATTTGCCTAAACCCTTTCTCATGCAATACCAGTCCATGCCCCAATCGGCGGGCCTCACCGAAATCGGCGACCTGCGCCAAGCAAAAAATTGCACCGCCTCCAACGTCCGCTTCGTCTTGCAGCAGCGCAAACTGACAGGCTTGCCAAAGGGCATCGAACACATCGCCCATATTCCGAGGGTGGAACTGGACTTCAGCTACAACCGGACGATGGACCACGAGGCGCTTTTTCAGGGCTTGGCAGCCTTCAAGAACATCCGGGGGCTGGGCCTCATCAAGAACGAGATGGGCACGCTGCCCCTATCCATTGGCCTGTTGGAAAACCTGGAAGTGCTGGAGCTTTGGAGCAATGAACTAAAATCGCTGCCCGTCACTTTCCAGCACCTGACGCAACTCGAATACCTCAACCTCCGCAACAACAGCCTGACCGATATCCCCGACTATTTCGCCGAGTTCAAAAACCTGAAATCGCTGAACCTCCAGTTCAACAAAATCAAGCAGTTGCCAAGGTTCCTGTTCGATTTGGGGAAGCTCGAATACCTCAACATCGCCACTTGCGGCCTGACGGAAATACCTGCAGCCATTGGCAAACTGACGAACCTGAAAACCCTTGTCATTTCAAAAAACAAGCTCGAAAAACTGCCCGATGAAATCAAGAATTTGAAAAAATTGGAAATATTGACCTTCGAGGGCTGCGACCAATTGGACTTGGAACAGCTTTTTGAACTGATGGCGGAACTGCCCGCCATGCAATCGCTCGACCTCTCCAAACACGAACTGAAATCGCTCCCAAAATCCATTGGAAAAATGCAGCAGGTGCGCAAAATCAACCTGCGGGAAAACAAGCTGGAAACCTTGCCGGACAGCTTTGCCGACCTGCAACTGGAAGAATTGGACCTCGACAACAACCTTTGGAAGATGGAAAAACTCTTCCCTGTGCTGGCCAAAGTGTCGGTTTACAAATCCATGTATTCGCATCATTTCAAGGACTTGCAGCAAAGTGGCAGTTTTCACCTGCCGGATTCCATCGGAGGATTTCAGTATTTGGAGGAAATACACTTGAGTGGAAAAAGTCTGAAAAGCATCCCAGCTGCCATTGGCCAATTGGAAAACCTGAAACTACTGTCAATAACCAATACCAGCATGGAACGCTTGCCGGAGGCTATTGTCGGATTGCGTGGGCTGGAGCATTTGAGCATCTACGATTCTCCGCTCTTGGCAAGCATCCCCGATTGCCTCTACGATTTGCCCAATTTGAAGCACTTGAGTTATTTTAGGAACGGCTGCCCATTGGATTTAGCAAAACTGAAACGGCTGCCAGCCTTGGAACAAATGACGGTGGCCGAACCTACCGACGAGGTGTTCAGGCAATTGAAGCTGCTGGATAACTTAAAGGAAATATCGTTCTTACATGGGAAAGTCCTTGAGCGTTTGCCCGATAGTTTCTTCGAATTGGAGAGTTTGGAAAAGCTGCGCATCCCCTTCCAGCGCTTTGACGGGCGGCATTTCCTCCAAAACCTGCCCCGCCTGAAAAACCTGCGGGAGCTTTTTTACCAACCCGGCCCTGATATTGATTTCGAGGAAATAGTGAACTGTGTGGTGCAATTGCCCAAGCTTAAAATATTGAACACAGCCACCCAAAAAACCATCCTGCCAAGCATACTGAAACTGGCCCATTTGGAAAAATTACATTTGTACATCACAGGCCCGCTTGCATTCCATCAATACATGCCCAAGGAGTTTGCCTTTTTTCCTTCCGGCGTCCTGCATAGCGACCGTTTTGCCAAATCGCTCCAGCGCTTCGACGAACTAAAGTCCATGGTGACGGAAAAAATCGGACAGGAGCACCCCAATTTCCTGCCCTTGCTCTCTTTGCTACAAAGGGATTTTGCTGCTGCGCAAAACATGATAGAAAACCCCTTCGACGGGCAAGGCAAGCTCAACGGTGCCTGCATTTTCATCATGGCCAAGCCAAGCGCTGGAACCTTGAAAGCTTTGGGGGAAAACCTCACGGCAAGGGGTGCCACCGTCAGCAAGGCATTGGACAAAAAAGTGACGCACCTCTTCCTCACACCCAATATCAGCGACGAAGACCTGCCGCTGCTGGTCGGCGACTATCGTTATATCTTGGAAGACCACCTCAAGGAAAGGGAAATCGCCGAGGACACGCCCTTCCTCATGGAAGCAGCCAACACCGAACTGGTAGAGCAAGTGACCAACCTGCTGAAATCGGAGCAGGAAGACCAGACTTCGCTCGTGCTCGAACTCATAGAGGGCGGCGGCGCTACGCAAAAAATTGTGAGCTACCTTGGAGCTATCCACCTCTTCCACAAGGACGCCGAGGTGCGCAAAAAAGCGAGGACCCTGTTCCGAAAATACGCCAGTTCTGCCTTGCAGGAGCACGTGAAAAACAAATGGAAGGACAGCCTGCGTGACAAGGACCTGTACCACTTCAAGCCCTTGCTCAAACATGCCGAACTGGACGGCGGCGCTTTTCTCCACGCCTGGAAAATGCTGCACTGGCACAGGATGCCCGTCATGGAAAAGGCCAATGATTACAACTTGCAGCGGTTCTGGAGCATCAACCTGAACGAGTTGCCTACCAGCGTCGTCACGCCTGCTTTTTTGGATTTTGAGAAAATAAAAAGCCTGCATGGCCAGCCCGTCGGCGAACTGGACTGGGAACTGCTGGAGGAGATTGTTATAAGGAAAAACGTCAGCGATTTTGGCGTACAGGCTTCCATGCCCAGGCTGCCTATCAAGATTTTGACATCGCCTTCGCTGCGCAAATTCGGGGCTGGCAATTATCAAAAAGTCTCGGATTTTGACTTTTCCCAGTTACCTGCCCCCAACCCCTCCGTGACGGAACTGCGGCTGTCCTACTGCCGCATCACCAATGCCCGGCAATTCGACAAGTTCCCCAATTTGGAGAAGCTTCAACTGCTCAACTGCACCATTGACGAGGTGGAAGGCATCGCCAACCTCACCCGCCTCAAAAACCTGAATATCGGCAAAACCGAAGTGCCTGTTTTCGGCAGTGCGTTCGAGCGCTTGACCGAACTGGAAGACCTGTCGCTCACCGAAAGCAGCTTGCAAGAACTGGACTTGAATTTTTCAAGATTCAAAAACCTGAAACGGGTCCACCTTGGGGGCAATTTGCTGACTTCCCTGCCCGACACTTTTATGGGTTGCCACAACCTTGACACCATCATCGTCAACGGAAACCAGTTGGAGTCGCTGCCCATGACGCTTTTCAGGCTGCACTCCAATGCCTCCTACCCAAAGCTGAAAATCCTGGCGCAGAAAAACCGCATCCGCCAACTTGGGCAGGTGCAGCAGGAAAAACAAGGAGGCGGTTTTTTTCAAAAAATCTTTGGCGGCCCAAACAAACATATTGAGGAAGTTTGGGGTAAAATCAGCGAACTGGACTTACAGGAAAACCAGCTCACGGAAATCCCCGACGTGATTTTCCACTTGCAGCAAATCAATGTGGTGAAATTGGCCGGCAACCTCATCGCCACCATCCCTGCCGACAAGCCCTGGGATGGCCGCATCCAACGGATTGAAATTTCGTCCGGCGAGGCGTTCACCGAGGTGCCAGCAGGTATTTTCGGAAAGAAGACCCATTTTCAGGTTTTGATTTACCGGGAAGACACCCGTTTGCCCGACCCGGCCGCGTTGCCGCCGTTTGAGAATGTGCAGTTGGGAGCGAGTTACCAGGCGAGCGCTGAATTGAATCGGCGGGTGGCGGGGATCATGGCTAAAAACATCAATAAAAGCTACTAGCGCAAGCCACCATGCACCACGACCGCATACTCGAAGAAGTTACCCGCACCAGCATCAAGATACTGCTGAAAGAGCCGTTTTATGCGCATATTTTTTCTTGCCTCAGCAAGGAAGTGACCTCGCCAGAAGGCGAGGTAAAAACAATGGCCGTCGGGCTGGTCGGGCTTAACCATGTTGTGTACGTGAACGAACGATTTTGGGATGAAACCTTAACCCACCCCGACCACCGCTACGGGGTGGTGAAGCACGAAATCCTGCACATCGTCTTCAAGCACACCCTCGTCAGGGAACCCTCCAAAGACCGCCACCTGATGAACATCGCCATGGACTTGGTGGTGAACCAGCACATCCTGCGTGAGCAACTGCCAGCGGGTGCGCTGCTGCTGGAAACCTTTCCCGAACTGCAACTACAAAGGGACCAGACCTGGCAGTATTATTATGAAAAATTGAAAATGCTCCAACTGGAGATGGAAGGCCGATTCAAGGGCACGGCCGCAGCCGCCAATTTTGCCGCCATACAGAAAGATTCCCACGGCCTCGACCGCCACGCACTTTGGGAAATCGTGGAGACGCTATCGGAGACCAACCTCAGCATTTGCGACAGCATCATAGACAACCTGCTGATATTGGCGCACCAAAAAACGCCGCTGAACGCCTGGGGCAATATGCCGGGCAAAATCAAGGAACTGCTGGACAAACTGCTCATCCGCCCAGAACCATTGGTGGACTGGCGGCGGGTCGTCAAACTGTTCTCCGAAAGCAGCTCGAAAACCAAGGTGAAAAACACCATGAAACGCCCCTCCAAACGCTTCGGCACCGTCCCTGGCATCAAAATCAAAAAATTGAAAAAACTGCTCATCGCCGTGGACACTTCGGGCAGCGTCGAGAAGCAGGACTTCGAGGTTTTTTTTGGTGAAATATACCACCTTTGGCGGCAAGGCGCCGAGGTCAAGGTCGTGGAATGTGATACAATCCTTCAACGGGAATACGACTACCGTGGCAAGACGCCGGACTTCGTGCTGGGCCGTGGCGGCACCGATTTCAACGAGCCTATCCGCTTCGCAAACAAGGTTTTCCAGCCGGACGGCCTCATTTATTTCACCGATGGATTTGCCCCAAGGCCCGAAACGACGCCACGTTGCCCACTGCTATGGGTCATCACAAAAAACGGCCTGCCACCCGACAGCGACGAGTTCAAAATGCTGCCGGGCAGGAAGGCGAAATTGGTCAGTTGATTTTGGGTTGATAAGGGTTTATGAGGTTTATCTCAGCCCAAAATCAACCCTTATCAACCTCTTATCAACCTAATATCAACCACAGAAAATGAGCAAAGACACCCAATTCAATTACATCACCTACGGTGCAAAGACCCATGCGGACAATATCCAGGGCTTCTTGTCGCACCTGCTGAACCAGCTACAAAACTCGGACGACCAACACCGGGTGACGCCCCTTTGCATCTGGGGCATGCACGGCATCGGCAAGACGGAACTCGTGCAGGAATTTGCGAAGGAAAACGACTGCCAGTTCACCTATATCGCCCCGGCGCAGTTCGAGGAAATGGGCGACCTGCTCGGCCTGCCCGCCGCCGATGCATCGGGCACCCGCACCAAGTTCCTGCCACCAGCATGGGTGCCACGGGAACCCGGCCCCGGCATCCTGCTTATTGACGACGTGAACCGGGCCGACGACCGCATCCTGCGGGGCATCATGCAATTGCTCCAAAACCATGAACTGGTGAGTTGGCGGCTCCCCGAAAAATGGATGATGGTGCTGACGGCCAACCCCGACGGTGGCGATTATTCCGTCACGACAATGGACGATGCCATGATTACCCGAATGCTGCACGTGACCATGCAGTACGACGTAAAAGCCTGGGCACGCTGGGCAGAGAAGGCGGGTATTGACTCAAGGGGCATTTCCTTCGTGCTCACCTACCCGGAGGTGGTGAACAACCGCCGCACCACGCCCCGCTCGCTGGTGCAGTTTTTCAACACCATCCAAAGCATCGAAGAACTGAAGGCCGACCTCGAACTGGTGCGCATGCTCGCCGAGGGCTGCCTCGACCGGGAGACGGCGGTGGCGTTTACCAACTTCGTCAACATGGATTTGAGCAAGCTCATCCCCGCCCCGGAAATCCTCCATGCCAAGGCTTTCGACGATATCGAAAAGCGAATCAACACACTTGTAAACGGTACGCCCAAGCGCCTCGACATCCTCTCTGTCATCATGACCCGTCTGACAAACCACCTCCTATACATGAGCGAAAAACTGGACGACAAGATGTTTGACAACCTGCGCCGTTTCATCCTCATGCCCGTCATCCCGAACGACCTGCGGCTGGGCATGGCGCAAGACCTCGTCAAGTCAAATCGGAGCGACTTGAAGCGGCTGTATGCCATACCGGAGGTGGGGAAATTGATTTTGGCGAAGATGTAATTTAAACAAAAACCCAATGCTGAAAAAACTCATCAGCCTGCTGACAGGCAACAAAAAGGAAACCCCGGCACCACTATCGCCGACGGTAGCGAAGAAAAAACCGCAGGAACCCATTGCGGAAGCACCAAAGCCAAGCCCAAAGGCGGCTAAACCGGAGCCTCCTATTCAGGTGCCAAAACCTGAAACAACAGCACCACAGCAGCCGCCCGCTGAAAGCAAGGCTGATAGACCAGTGACACCGGAGGCCGCAACTAAACACATTGATTATTCCAAGTTTATCCATTTGGGTGAGCAATTTATTCGGGTCGCAGACCCGCATGGGGAGTTGGATAGCTTACCGGACAATTTTTTTGAAGCTTATGAAAAGATAGAAAGCGTTTATCTGTACCTCACCAAAGTACAGGATTTGCCAGTTTCCCTGAGTCGCTTAGCGACACTAACGGGCTTGGATATAAACTGCCCAAAACTCAAGCAATTGCCAGCTTTTATGGCTGAGTTTAAAAACCTTCAACACCTTCATATCAATTGCCCACAGATGCGGGTGGAGGAGCAGTTCTTGATATTAACTCAACTGAATAACCTAAGTAGGCTCACAATTTCTGGTTATTATGGCAACAAATGGCCCGCTATATTGGAACAGTTGACACAATTGCGCTACCTCAACATCACCATTGACAGCAAGAAAACCGACCAACTGGAAATGATAAGGAGCGTTGGGAAGATGAAGTGGCTTAAAGAGGTCAGTTTTCGAGGGGGCCTCAATTTGGAACAAATAGGCGACGAAATAATAGCGTTAGACCACTTGGAATCAGCGTCACTATGGGATACGAACCCTGTAACCCGCCCTGAATTCTTGAATTGGGGCTTATTGCGGCATGTTTCGTTCCGGTTGCCCTACAAGGCTGGTGAAATGACTTTCGACGATTTCAAGGTTGCCATCCAAAGTGATAAGTTTGACGACAATGCCCGTCGGCTGTTGTTCGGTTTTTTTGCCAAACAGTACAATGCGTTAAAGGCCATTTTACCCAATCTGTTGCTTACAGCAGCCCATGACAAAGGGCAGGAGGCAATCTTGTTTTTTGAATATAAGCCTGTAAAAACCCTTTCAGACAGGTTAAAAGAGCAATCATCGAAGGCAAACATCAGGATTGCGGCAAAAGTCGAACTCAATTGCTACCATATCATTGGC
>JADLHE010000583.1 GCA_020848965.1 Saprospiraceae bacterium | reverse complement strand
GAATGGCTAAAACTGCTCGGCCTGCGTGCCAATCCAAGCCTTTACGACCAGCTCCAATCGGGCTGGACCATCACCGATTTTCAATGGCGCTACTGGGAAAAACCGGTGGAGGAAATGCTGGCAAAACTGCTTTTCCGGCAAGAACTAAACAAGGAGTTGGGGTTGGCAGCTTAAAAATCATCCCACCGAAACGGGCAAAAATTCTACTTTCGCAGCCCTGAAAGCCCAGCTATTGCCGTGAAAAGAATCGAACCACCACAGCTTTTCCAACTTGAACCCGACCGGGTGCTGCTCGACGTGCGCACCCCAGCGGAGTACGCCCAAGGCCATGTGCCAGGAGCCGTGAACCTGCCCCTGTTCAGCGACGAAGAACGGGCCGAAGTGGGCACCTTGTATAAGCAGGTCAACCCTGAAAAAGCATTCCTGCGGGGTGTGGATTTTGCTGGCGCAAAAATGTCGTGGTACGTAAAGGAAGCCATGCGACTGGCTCGCAACCGGAAAGTGGCCATACACTGCTGGCGGGGCGGGCAAAGGAGCGGGAGCATTGCCACCTTGCTTTCCTTCGCCAAGTTTGATGTACAAGTGCTGGCTGGAGGTTACAAGGCTTACCGACACTATGTTTTGGAACAGTTGTCGCTTCGCAATCATCGCTACATCGTCCTAGGTGGAAAAACGGGCAGCGGCAAGACACTGATTCTCAACGAATTAAAACAACAAGGCGAGCAAATCATTGACTTGGAAGGGCTTGCACATCACAAAGGCTCGGCCTTCGGGGCGCTCGGTGAATTGCCACAGCCCACGGTAGAGCAATTTGAAAACGACCTTTGCTCTGCAATAGCCAAACTGGAACTGGGTCGCCGCATTTGGGTGGAAAACGAAAGTCGCAACATCGGCAAAGTCTTCGTGCCGGGCAGTTTTTATGACCATATAAAATCATCACCACTCGTGCATTTGGAGATTCCCTTCGAGGCACGGCTCCAATATTTGGTGGAAGAATATGGCAATTTTCCGAAGGAAGAACTGATAGGTTCGTTGCTCAAAATCACCAAACGCATGGGGGGCAACAACGTGAAGGATGCCCTTGAAGCCTACGAAGCTGGCGACGTGGAGACAGCAACGGCCGTGGCACTGCATTACTACGACAAGACCTATACCCACTCAACGAGCAAAGGAAATTTCTCGAAAAGAATTGAACTGGAGGCTGCGCAAATTGAGGTTGCGGGCATTGCCCAACAGCTCGTTAAAATTGCCGATGCCAACGACCTTTAATGGCCAATATCTCAATGACCAATGACAAATTGATGGAACCAATCAAACTCACACAATACAGCCACGGCGCTGGCTGCGGCTGCAAAATTGCGCCAAAAGTGCTCGACCAAATCCTGAGCGGCTTGGGCGAACGGGCGCACTACCCCACCCTGCTCGTGGGCAACGAAGGTCGTGACGACGCCGCCGTGCTCGACCTTGGCAATGGGCAGGCGCTCATCAGCACCACCGACTTCTTCATGCCCATTGTTGACGACGCCTTCGAATTCGGGCGCATTGCGGCAGCCAATTCCATCAGCGATGTGTATGCAATGGGGGGGAAGCCCCTGATGGCCATTGCCATTTTGGGTTGGCCCGTTGACAAACTCCCGACCGAACTGGCCACGCAAGTGCTGGAAGGCGGTCGAAGCATTTGCCGGGAAGCTGGCATCCCATTGGCCGGCGGCCACAGCATTGACTCGCCGGAGCCAATTTTCGGGCTGGCCGTCACGGGCATGGTAAGCCATGAAAACCTTCGAAAAAACGATACAGCCCAGGTTGGCGATTGGCTTTTTTTGACCAAACCGCTGGGCGTTGGCGTGCTTTCCACGGCACAAAAGCGGGGCGTTTTATCGCCTGAACATCAGCCAGTTATGATTGAAAGCATGACGAAGCTGAACAGCATCGGCGAGCAATTGGGTAAGTCGCCTAACGTTACCGCCATGACCGACGTGACGGGCTTCGGACTGCTCGGCCACCTCGTCGAAATGGCTACTGGCAGTGGGCTGTCGGCTGAGCTTTTTTATGAAAAGATTCCCGTTTTGGAGGGTGTGCGAGGCTATATCGGCCAGCGGATTTTCCCCGATGCCACCACTCGTAACTGGAGCAGTTTTGGCGAAAAAATCGCCTTTGGTGCCGGGGTGAACGTTTTGGAAGCCTTTACCCTGCTACCCGACCCACAAACGAACGGCGGACTGCTTTTCACGGTGAAAAATGAGGGACTGGAGGAAGTACAAGCTGTGCTTTCAGCTGCTGGCTTGGCCGCCCATATTGAGCCAATTGGTCGGATGGTGGAACGTGGGGAAAAATTTGTGAACGTTTTGCAGTAAAGTGTTTTGCTGCGCAAAAACAAAAGAATAAACAATATCGAAAGCCTATCAAAATACCGCAACAAGGTCTTCCACCAAGACGTGATGGCTTTGCTCGCCGAGTTGCCCGACAACTCGCTTGACATGGTTTACGGCGACCCAGACTATGGCGTTGGCATCAATTACCACGGGAAAACCTATGTGACGAAATGGAATGAGTACGTGGATTGGTACGTGGCATTAACGAGAGAATGCATGAGGGTGCTCAAACCGACGGGCAGCCTTTTCATGCTGAATTACCCAAAGCAGAACGCCTACTTGCGGGTGAAATACTTGGACGAAGCGGCTTACGACGTGCAAGATTATGTTTGGGTTTATAATACTAATGTGGGCCATAGCCCCCGGCGCTTCACCACAGCACACCGTTCCATCCTGCACGCCACAAAGTCGAAGGACAACCATTTTTACAAAGACCAAGTGGCGATGCCCTACCAAAACCCGACCGACCGCCGCATCCAGCAGCGCATGGCGGAGGGTCATACTGGGCGGATGCCGTACAGTTGGGCCTATTTTGATTTGGTGAAAAACGTGAGCAAAGACAAGACTTTCCACGCCTGCCAGATTCCGCTCGGCTTGGTGGAGATGCTGATAAAATCATGTACCCAGGACAAAGATGATGTGATGATTCTCTTTGGCGGTAGTGGTTCGGAGCTGGTGTTATGCCAGCAGATGGGGCGCAATTTCATCAGTTGCGAACTGCATGATGATTACCATCGCATGATTTTGGAGCGCCTGAATAATAACGGGGAAATTCAAGAAGAACATAAAATCGCAAGACGGTGGACGGTGGACGATGGACGGTAGTTGGTGGTTGGTGGACGGTGGTTGGAGGACGGTGGTTGGAGGGGGCATTCGTCTTAATTGATATAAAATTTGCTTATCAAGTTTACTGATTTTATATTAGAATTCATTTTACAAAGCATTGATAAACAACGCTTTGCAACAACTCGAAACTCAAAACTAACAACTCGAAACTACTTAATTGACCACCCTCCACATCATCTCCTTCAACAGCTCGCCATCTTCATTCCCTGTGGAATTATCGTCCACCCCTTTGGCCATGAGGTCGTAGGTTTTCAGCACATGGATAATCTGTTCCGTTTTGGCTTGCGAATAGTGGCGAAGAGCCGCCCGGTATTCCTTCAGGGCATAAGGTGAACGGAGCCCCAGCTTTTTTTGCACATCAGCGTCTGGCGCATTTTTGAGGAAATGCAGCATATACACCTTGGTAAAAAAACTCGCCAAGGATGAAATCACCATGATGAGCGGGTTCTTCTTCGGGTTCGATTCAAAATTGCTGATGATACGGGCAATTTTACCTAAGTCCTTGTTGCTCAAGGCTTTTTGCAACTCAAAAATATTGTACTCCCGACTGATACCGACATGCGTTTCCACATGGTCAGCGGTGATTTCAGTACCTTTTTGAAGGTGGAGCGCCAACTTGTCGAGTTCGTGGGTAATGAGCGAGAGGTCGGTGCCGAGGTACTCAGCCAGCAGGTCGGCAGCGCCGGGGGTGATTTTCAGGCCACTATGGCTGATATAATCGTGAATCCAATCAGGTACCTGGTTGTCGTAGAGCTTCTTGCTATCGAAGACGATGCCCTTTTCGGCAAGCAGCTTCCCGAATTTGGTCGTGGTATTAAAGGATTTGTGCTTGTGGCAAAGCACCAGAATGGTCGAATCCAAAGGGTTTGCCACGTATTTTTCAAGGTCTTTCAAATCCTTCATTTCCTGCGCTTCTTTCACAATGACGACCGAGTGTTGCGACATCATCGGGTAGCGGCGAGCGTTGTCAATGACAGCGAGGTGGTCCACATCACGACCATAGAGCACTACTTGGTTAAAGGAACGCTCGGCCTCGGCAAGTGCGTTTTTTTCAATAAAATCAGCAATGGTATCAATGAAATAAGGCTCGCTGCCGTGCAAGAAGTAAATCGGGTGAAACTTTTTCTTTTTAAGGTCGCCGAGAATTTGCTGGTAAGTCAAAGTGAATAGTGTTTGTAAACGAAGTTGGCTAAAATGGAAGGCGCTCCAAGCCTAAGAAACTTGGAGCGCCCTGAAGGTGATTACTGGTAATTCTGTTGGAAAAAAGTCTTGTAGCCATTCAGCGATTTCGTGCGGATGACCGTCTCATAATTGGTCTTGGAAACCGGAAAATTCTCTTTGGTCATGCCCATTTGCATGAAATCGGGCCGATTGGTTTTGATGCCATTGTGAAAGGCCATTGCCTGGGCCTTGTTTGCGAAGCCAGTAACATAAATGAGTGGGACGTCTTTTAAGTCGCCATCCACTGCGATTTGAGTAATCTTCAGTTTTTCGTTGGGGTGGTACTTCCAGATGTATTTGGTGATGCCAGTGCGGAGTTCCTGCAAATCGGCGGCACGATTGGAAAGAACGAAGAGGTAACTATGCTCTTCATTTGCGTTCACGACATAGCCGCCTTTTTCGGTCAATTGGTCTTGCGCAGCAACCAAGGCAGGCATGAAAAACAAAAACAACATCGTCAATGGGATGAAAATCTTGGGCATGGATAATTGAATTTTTAAAGCCCGAAGACCTATCCACCAAAGGCGGATAGGCTTCGAGTTTCTAACCAAAAAAATGTATTTTGAACTGTTTCAATCAGTTGTGTTAACTTTTTGAAACGAACTTGTGGTTGGTTGTCGTCTTCATGGATAGTCAAGTAACTGACTATGAAAATTAGACGCCAAAAATAGCCAAAATATCACTTTTACGCACAGTTTATTAGAATTTTAAGAACTGCGCCATTTTTTATCACAAAACCTATACTTTGGCAGCCAGAAAAATCTGGGTCCTAACCTTCTAGAGATTTCAACTAGAAAGGGATTCGAGTATGTTGGGACAATTAAAACCCAT
>JADLHE010000582.1 GCA_020848965.1 Saprospiraceae bacterium | reverse complement strand
CCTTTATTTCGGGCTGCGCCCAAATAGCCGTGAGCGGAAGTGTTGCGAGCAACAAAAAAAACAGGTGTCTCAGTGACTTCATATCAATAGTTTAGTTAGCGGACGGCCAAGTTAGGTCAAGCACACGAAGCGCCCAATACTTTCCTTGTTTTTTCAGTGTCGCTGGCCTGACGGGCTGCAAAAAAAAGGGCGGCCATTGGCCGCCCGCAATACAAATCAACTATGATTTTGTCAAAAAAACGGTTTATCATTTTGGTAGCAACACCTTGTCAATCACGTACACCATGCCGTTGGATGCCTTCACTGCGCCAAGCACGTTTGCGTCGTTGATCATCAGCTTGCCATCCGCCGATTTTTTGATGGTGGCCTTGCCGCCATTGGCCATGCCAAGGGTCATGCCGTCAGAAAGCATGGTTTCCGTTAGGGACGAGGTAGTTACGTGGTACTTTAGCACGTTTGTCAAATCTGCTTTTTTCTCAGGTTTGAGCAGCCCCTCCACCGTGCCGGCGGGCAGGGCGTCGAAGGCGGCGTTGGTGGGCGCAAAGACGGTGAACGGCCCAACGTTGGCCATTGCATCAACGAGGTTTGCGGCCTTCAGTGCTGCAACCAGCGTGGTATGGTCGGGCGAGCCAACGGCCACCTTTACCACGTTTGGTTCGGAGTTTTCGTCAACGACGCTGGCTTGGCCGCCGCCAGTGGGTGCTGCAGCTTGTTCGGTAGTGGCTGCTGCCGTGGTTGCATTTTGCTCGCTACCTGCCGATTGGCAAGCAGAAAACCAAAGGCCAAAGGCAAGAAGCGCAAAGAATAAGACTTGTTTTTTCATGAATGAAAGGTTTTATCTGATAAAATAAGAATTTCGGACAATTTTATCTGATAATTTAAGCACTCATGGTGACTTTGCGCAATGCGCCTTCGTGATATTTATCACGCCCCATTTTTATAGCCCAAAGCTGCCTCGTCCGACCCGTTTTTTCTTCGCAAATTGCCGCCTCAAAATTGCTTCGCAACCATGCAGAACTCAATAAAAACAGGTGTTCTTGACCTGCTCATCATTGGCGGCGGCCCTTCTGGCTTGGCGCTGGCCATTGAGGCCGAAAAGGCAAAGCTCAACTACCTCGTCATCGAAAAAGGTGTGCTGGTCAATTCCATTTTCCGCTTTCCGGCCAATATGACCTTTTTCTCAACCTCCCTTAACCTCGAAATCGGCAAGGTTCCCTTCATTTCGCACGTGGACAAGCCCACCCGCAAGGAGGCGCTCGAATACTACCGCCGGGTGCTCGAAAGCTACCAGTTGAAGGTCAAACTTTATGAGCCTGTGCTGGGAATGGACCGCCGTACGGACGGCATTTACGAAGTAAAAACCACCAAGGGCAGCTATGCTGCCCGACATGTGGCCGTCGCAACTGGGTTCTACGACGTGCCACGCCTGATGAACGTACCGGGCGAGGATTTGCCGAAGGTGAAGCATTTTTACGATGAGGCGCACCCCTACGTCGGACAGCGGGTGCTGGTGGTTGGCGCTGCCAATTCGGCCTGCGACGTGGCTTTGGAAACCTATTACAAAGGTGCCGAGGTGACGATGTGCATCCGCGAGGGCGGCATTTACGAGAAGGTGAAATACTGGATTCGGCCCAATATCGAGAACCGCATCAAGGAAGGGAGCATCAAGGCGTTTTTCAACTCAACAGTGAAGGAAATCCAGCCTGAAGCAGTCCTCCTTACCACCCCCGACGGCGAGGTCAGGCTCGAAAACGACTTCGTGCTGGCCATGACTGGCTACCAACCCGACTTTGTTTTTTTGGAAAAGCTAGGTATCCAATTCAACGACGACGCACAGCGAACACCCATGATGAACCCCGATACTTTTGAATCAAACCTACCAGGCGTCTATTTGGCGGGCGTGGTGCAAGCTGGCTTGGATACCAGTAAATTGTTTATCGAGAACACGAGGCATCATGGGGAGGTGATAGTGCGGCAGTTGGCAGTTTGACAGTTGGCAGTGTGCAGTCAGGAACTGCTATCACGGCCTTGCCTGACCACTGTCAAATTGCCAACTTAATTTTAGCCTCATTCCATAGCGCATCCATCTCCCCCAGGGTCATCTCGTCCAGTGGCTTGGGCGCATTGGCCTCTATGTATTCAAAGCGGGCCTTGAACTTGCGGTTCACCCGCTCCAGCGCCGTCTCCGGTTCAATGTGCAGGAAACGGGCATAATTGACCAGCGAGAACATCACATCGCCGAACTCTTCCTCCTTTTTTTCTTGCGAAAAATCACCATTGACGGCCTCTTGAAGTTCGCCGATTTCCTCCTGCACCTTCGCCCAGACCTGTTCGGTGTTCTCCCATTCAAAACCGACCTGCGCTGTTTTTTGCTGCATCCGCCAAGCCTTCACAAGGGCGGGCAATGAGGTGGGCACGCCTTCCAGCAGCGATTTTTTGCCGCTCTGCAATTTGAGCTTTTCCCAGTTGCGCTTCACGTCCTCCTCGTCGGCCACTTCTGTGTCGCCATAGACGTGCGGGTGGCGCTGCACCAGCTTGTCGCCAATGGCGTGAAGGGCGTCGGCCATGTTCCAGGCCTGTTTTTCCTCCGCAATTTTTGCATAGAAAACCATGTGGAGCATGATGTCGCCAATCTCTTCCTTGATGCCCTTGAGGTCATCGTCAATAATGGCGTCGGCCAGTTCGTAAGTTTCCTCGATGGTCAAATTGCGCAGCGATTGAAAGGTCTGCTTGCGGTCCCAAGGGCATTTCTCCCGAAGGTCGTCCATGATTTGGAGGAGGCGGGCGAAGGCATCGAGCTTAGCTTGAAGGTGCTGTACGGTGGAGCTTGGCATAGGTTGTTGCATGGCGGAGGTGCTGTTTATTATTGCTGCGCAAAACTGCGAAATCTAAGGCAGGAGCAAAGCCTTTAAAATGAAATGAGCGGGCCATTCGTCAAGAAAAGCCCGCTCACACTTGTTTTGTAGCCGATTGATTTTTAATCAAATGAGCTTAATTGGCCAGCTCCGACAAGAACTTGATCCGCACCAATTGTATCTCTTCGAAGGTACACTCGTCGTCCTTTAGGTCGAAGTACGCCTTCTTTGGGTCGTCGGTATCGGCGGCCATGAAGTAGTCGTAGATTTCTTCCACCACCGTCTCGTCCATCTCGTCTTCTAGGTAATAGTCAAGGTTGAGCTTGGTGCCTGAGCCAACGATGGCGTCCATTTCTTCCAACAGTTCGTCCATCGTGAGGTCGTTCTGGCGGGCAATGTCGGTCAGCGGCATCTTGCGGTCAACGGCTTGGATGATGGCCACTTTCACCTTCGATTTATTGGCCACTTGCTTGATGACCGTGTCCGTCGGGCGGTCAATTTCGTTGTCCTCCACGTACTTCGCAATGAGGTCGAGGAAGGGTTTGGCGTAGCGCTGTGCCTTGCCAATACTCACGCCCTGAATCTTGGCCATGTCCTCCATCGTAATGGGGTACTGTGTGGCCATGTCTTCGAGCGAGGGGTCTTGGAAGATGACGAAAGGCGGCACTCCTTTTTTCTTCGCAACTTCCCGACGCAGCTCTTTCAGCAATTTAACGAGCGTCTCGTCGAGGGCGGCGGCTTTGCCCATTTCATCGTCAAGGTCCACCTCGTTGTTGTTGTAGTCGTGGTTGAGCGGGATTTTCACCTCGAATGGGTCTTCGATGAACTCCTTCCCGAAATCAGTCAACTTCAAGACGCCGTAAGTCTCGATGTCCTTGCGGATGAACTCGTTGATGAGCGCATGGCGGAACACGGAGTTCCAGAACAGCTCATCCCGCTCCTTGCCCACACCGAACAGCGGCTTTTTGTTGAACTTATAGTCCTTCATTTCCTTCGTCTCGTTGCCCATGATGAAGTCAATGATGGTCTTGATTTTATAGTTTTCCTCCAAGGCTTGGATGCCCATGAGTGCCTGCTGCATTTCGGTCTGCACCTCCACTTTCTCCTTGGGGTAGCGGCAGTTGTCGCACCTGCCCCCGCACTGGTGGTCTTCAAACTCTTCGCCGAAGTAGAACAACAGGAACCTGCGTCGGCAGCCCGTCGTCTCCACGTAGGCCATCACCTCTTGCATCAGTTGCGAACTCATTTCACGCTCCGCAACGGGCTTGTCCCGCAGGAATTTCTCCAACTTGGCCATGTCCTTGTAGCTGAAGAACGAGATGCAGCGGCCTTCGAGGCCATCCCGGCCGCCCCGGCCAGTCTCTTGGTAGTAGTTCTCGATGCTCTTTGGCATATTATAGTGGATGACGAAGCGCACGTCCGGTTTGTCAATGCCCATCCCGAAGGCGATGGTGGCCACGATCACGTCAATGTCTTCCATCAAGAAGGCATCTTGGGTGCCGTAACGCGTCTTGGCGTCGAGGCCGGCGTGGTAGGGTGCGGCCTTGATGCCGTTCACGTTCAGCACCTGCGCTATCTCCTCCGTGCTTTTGCGGGCCTGCACGTAGATGATGCCCGACTGGCCCGGCATGGTCTTGATGATTTGCACGATTTGCTTCATCGTGGCTTCCTTCTTGCCCTTTGGGCGCACTTCGTAAAACAGGTTTTCCCGGTTGAACGAAGACATGAAGGTGTTGGTCTCCCGCATGTTGAGGTTCTTCAAAATATCGGACTGAACCTTGGGCGTGGCGGTGGCGGTGAGGGCGATGATGGGGATTTCCTTGTTGATGGCGTCAATCATGGCCCGGATTCGGCGGTACTCTGGGCGGAAGTCGTGGCCCCATTCCGAGATACAGTGCGCCTCGTCAACGGCCACGAAACTGATGTTCACGTTCTGGAAGAACTCGATGTTTTCTTCTTTAGTGAGCGTTTCGGGCGCCACATATAGTAGTTTGGTCTTGCCGTCTGTAATGTCCTGCTTTACCTCCTTCATCTGCACCCTCGTGAGGGAGGAGTTGAGGAAGTGTGCCACCTCGTCCTCATCGCTGTAGCCCCGGATGCTGTCCACCTGGTTCTTCATCAAGGCGATGAGCGGGGAGATGATAAGGGCCGTGCCTTCCATCATCAGTGCCGGGAGCTGGTAGCAAAGGGACTTGCCGCCGCCCGTGGGCAT
>JADLHE010000581.1 GCA_020848965.1 Saprospiraceae bacterium | reverse complement strand
TTGCGGCTGAACTCATAGACCCACTCGAAGCCGCCGACGATGAGGCGCTTGAGGTAAAGCTCATTGGCCACCCGCATAAAAAACGGCACGTCGAGCGCATTGTGGTGCGTCTTGAACGGGCGTGCAGCCGCCCCGCCAGGGATGGGTTGCAGCACGGGCGTGTCCACTTCCATGCCGCCCCGCTCGTTGAGGAAGCTGCGGATGGAGGCGACCATTTTCGTCCTTTTTATAAAAGTCTCCTTGACTTCCGGGTTCACGATGAGGTCCACATAGCGCATCCGGTAGCGCAGTTCGGGGTCGGTGAAGGCGTCGTGGACATTGCCCTCGGCGTCTCGCTTCACGATGGGAAGTGGGCGGAGCGATTTGGCCAATAGCGTCAGTTCCTGCACGTGGATGCTGGTTTCGCCCGTTTTTGTATTGAAAACAAAGCCCTTGATGCCGACGAAATCGCCGAGGTCGAGCAGTTTCTTTATCAAAACATCGAAAAAGGTGAAATCAGGCTCGCCAGCCTCATTTTGCAAAGCAAGCTCATCCCTTTTCATGTACAATTGAATGGTGCCGGTGCTGTCCATGATGTTCATGAACATGGCCTTGCCTGCCTCCCGCTGCGCCATGATGCGGCCTGCGATGCAAACATTTTGATAGTTCAGGCGATTTTTTGTGCCGTCTTCCATTACCTCCTCGGCGTAATTGGCCTTGATTTCGGCAGCGGTCACGTTCACTGGGAACAGCTCTGGCGGATACGGGTTGATGCCTAAGTCTTTGATTTTCTGCAAATTGTCACGGCGGACGAGTTCTTGTTCGGACATTGTGTTGAGGATGCGAGGATTTGAGGATTTGAGGATTCGAGGGGGCAGTGCGTTTTGCGCTGTCAAATCCTCAAATCTTCAAATCCTCAAATCCTCAATTCAAAATGGTGCGCAAAAATAGGCGAATTGCCAGCATTGGCTAAAAAATCAAATGAAATTCAAATGACAAGGGCCAAACAGTCACCTCCTTTATTTTTTGCTACTTTTGCGCCGCTTTTTTCAATCTTTTTTTAAAAGCTACGTTGAAAAGGCCATTTGCGATTCCAATCAACCAAATCCTGAAAACCTAAGCCCCGCAGCCATACTCCACATTCGTTTTATAAACCTAAATATATCCAACTATGCTGAATCGTTTTTTGATTTTGCTCCTCGCTTTCTCGGTTTCCACGGCGCTTTCTGCCCAGAAAGACAAGGAAGACCCAGTCCTTTTTTCAGTGGGTGAAACGCCTGTGCACCTTTCTGAATTCAAGTACATTTACTCAAAGACCAACGGCGAAAAAGCCGATTACTCCAAGGCCAGCCTACAGGAGTACCTCGACCTTTACACCAATTTTAAGCTGAAGGTGAAAAAGGCAAAGGACATGAAATTGGACACGATTTCATCCTTGAAACAAGAACTAGATGGCTACCGCCGCCAATTGGCCGACAGCTACCTCATTGACCGGGAGGTCACCGAGAAACTGGTGGACGAAGCCTACGAGCGCACCAAGCAGGACGTGGACGTGAGCCATATCATGATTGGCTTGGCTGCCAACCCAAGCCCCGCCGACACGCTAGCTGCTTGGAACAAGGCAATGGAAGCCAAGAAAAAACTGGATGCTGGCGAACTGTTTGCGGAAGTGGCAGCCGCCTATTCCAGCGACAAATCGGTTGCTAAAAACCAGGGCCATATCGGTTTCGTGACGGCGCTATTCCCAAATGGTTTTTATGCAATGGAAACGGGTGCCTACACGGCCCCTTTGAACAAGGTGCAAGGCCCCATTCGCACCAATTCGGGCTACCACCTGCTGTTGGTGCATGGCCGCAGGCCTTCCCGTGGCGAAATTGAGGTGGCGCATATCATGGTTCGTTTGGACAAATTCCCCGATTTGATAAAGGCCCGCCGTGCCATTGACTCTATCTACAACCAATTGCAGGGTGGTGCCAATTTCGAGGAACTCGCAAAAACTGCATCGCAGGACCAAGTAACGGCTGCCAAAGGCGGTTATATCGGCTTCTTCGGCATCAACCGCTACGAAAAAGCTTTTGAAGAGGCTGCATTTGGGCTGGCTACCGATGGTGCTTATACTGCGCCCGTACAAACTTCCATTGGTTGGCACATCATCAAGCGAATCAGCCTCAAGCGTGACGAGCCGCTGACCGTGGTGAAATCACGTTTGCAGACGCAAATCAAGCAGGATGCCCGTTTTGAGCGTGCCCGCTTGAAAATGATTGAGCGCATCAAGAAAGAAAGTAATTTTACCGACGACCGTACAACGTTCAACGGGTTCATTGCCTCATTAGAAGCAGATACCGCCAAAAGTTTTTTGACATACCGCTGGAAAGCGCCAGAAACGCCCTCGACCAGTCCGCTTTTTGCTTTTGGTACAAGCGAAAAGAAAACATTGGGCGACTTCGCCGACTATTGCGCAAAGGCTTCCCGCAAGCGCCAACAAATGGCCGCTTCGGGCATTGCCGAGACCGTGAATGCGCTCTACAATGACTATATTGGCGAAACCGCCCTGAAGCACGAGGAGCGCCTTTTGGATACAAAATACCCCGAATTCAAATCGCTGATGCGGGAATACGAAGAAGGCGTGCTGCTCTTTGAAGTGACCAAAATGGAGGTTTGGGACAAAGCTTCTGCCGATTCGGTTGGCCTAGAAGCCTACTACAACCAACACAAGGAGAATTTCAAATGGGAAGAACGTGCTTTGCTGAGCCAGTATGCTTTGCAAGAAACGGCCAAGGACAAAATCAACCAAATCAGGGAGTTTGCGAAGCACTACAGCCCGGATGAAGTGCTGGCCAAGTTCAACACGGATGATGCAAAAATCCTGACCCGCACGGAAAAGCAATACGAAAAAGGCCGCAACGAAGTAGTGGACAAGATGGAATGGGCCGTAGGTGCCTTGTCGCCAGTTGAACAAAGCAAGCGTGACAAGACCTACAACTTCTTCAAACTGGAAAAGCTGCTGCCTCCGGGCCAAAAATCGCTGCAAGAAGCCCGTGGCTATGTGGTGGCCGATTACCAAGATTTCTTGGAAAAGAAATGGCTCGAAACCCTGCGCAAGGAATACAAAGTGAAAATGAACGAAAAAGTGTTCAACAGCATGGTGAAGAAGTAAGGGTTTGGAAGTGTGAATCTTTTTTTGCAAAGTCTATTTTAAATTGAGTTTTGCAAATCAAATTATGATAGCAAGAAGAACAAACATCTATTTGCAAACCAGCAAAACAGGCGGGACGATATGTTCCGCCTGTTTTCTGCTTTTTGTAGTAGCGGTTGTTCTGCTGCCGGGGTGCGACAAGTTTGGCAAGCATTCCGATGATGACCGCCATCTCGGCACCATTTATAACAAGGAACTCTACCTCTCCGACATGGAGGGCATGTTGCCGGAAGGCATCACTAGCGAGGACAGCACAGTGATTATCAATACATACGTGCGGTATTGGATGCGTGAAATGGCCTTGCTGCACGAGGCCGAGCAGAACATCCCCAACGACCTGAACATTGAAAAACTGGTGGCCGATTATCGTGCCTCGCTCATCAAGAACAACTACGAAAATATCGTGGTGAGCCGCCTGCTCGACTCTACGGTGACGAAAGACCAGCTTTTGGAATTTTACGAAAAAAACCGGGAGCAATACCAATTGGAGACGCCCATTCTTCGCTGCAGATTCATCAAGGCACCCAAGAAAGCACCGGAATCGGACAAGGCGCAAGATTGGTGGAACAGCAACAAAGCCAGTGATTTTGCAGATTTATCGAGGTGGTGTGCCAAAAACGCAGCCGTACACCATTTGCAGGATAGCACTTGGCACAATGTAGAGGACATTGCTGCCTATATGCCGCAGGGCACCCTGACGGTGGACAATGTGGACGACCGAAAAGATTTTATCCAGCGGGATGATGATTTTGTTTATTATTTCAAGCTGCTGGAACTCGTGCGGAAAAAAGAAATCGCACCGCTTTCCTATATCGAAAGCCAGGCCCGGAAGGTCATCCTACACAAGCGGAAAACGCAATTGTTGGAAGAGCTGAAAGACAAACTTTACGAAGAAGCTTTGCGAAAAAAACAAGCCAAGCTGAATGAATAAAGATGCAGAGTGCTAAGAAATGCTGAATCCCAGTATCTAGCTTTCAGCATCCAAAATCCAGAAACAACTCATTTCATGATAAAAAAATCAGTTTTCGGCCTATTGGCCATGTTTTTTGCTGCGCAACTCTTCGCACAAAGGGAAGTTGTTGACAAAATCATCGCAAATGTGGGTGGTGAGTACATCCTGCTTTCCGAATTGGAAGAGCAATTGGCCCTGGCCAAAGAACAACAAGGCGCCAAATTGCCGCCCGATGCCCGCTGCTTTATGATGGACAACCTCCTGACCCAAAAACTCCTCGTCAACCAAGCAAAGATTGACTCCGTGGAGATAAAAGACGATGAGGTAGAGGCTCAATTGAATGCCCGTATTGAGCAGATTCTCGAATATATGGGCGGGGACGTGAACCAGTTTGAGGATTACTACGGCCAATCCATTGGAGAGGTAAAAGAGTCGTTCCGGGAAGACCTCCGCAACCAGCTTTTATCGGAGCGGATGCGGTCTAAAGTGATGGAGGGCATCACGGTCACGCCGTCGGAAGTGAAGGCTTTCTACAAAAAAATACCACGGGACAGCCTACCCTATTTCAATTCGGAAGTGGAAATCGGGGAAATCGTGATGAAGCCGGAGGTAAATGCCACCGAACGCCAAAAGGCCATTGACAAACTGAAAGCCATTCGCACCCGCATCGTGGACGATGGGCAGAAGTTCGAAGAAATGGCCACCAAATACTCCGATGATTTTGCCAGCGCCCGCATCGGTGGCGACCTTGGCTGGACAAAACGGGGCAAGTTCGTGCCTGCGTTTGAGGCGGCTGCCTATAAATTGGAGGAAAACGAGATTTCCGACATCGTTGAATCGGAATTTGGCTTCCACCTGATTCAGTTGTTAGGGCGGCGGGGCAATAGCATCCATACCCGGCACATCTTGGTCAAGTCAGAAATCACGGAGGAAGACCTAGACCTCACCATGCGCAAGCTCGATACTGTTCGGCAATTGCTGCTCACTGACAGCATTAGTTTTTCGAGGGCCGTCAAAAAATACGGTTACAAAGAAGTGCAGAGCTACAACAACGATGGCAAGATGGTGAACGGCGGCAGCGGCAATTCTTTCTTCGAAATTGGCGACCTTGACCCTTCCGTCTATTTCACGATTGACACCATGCAAGTTGGCGGTTTTTCAAAGCCCTTCAGCTACGCCGACCCACGGGGCGAAACCTTTTACCGCCTCATTAATTTGCAAAGCCGTTCGCAGCCCCACGTGGCAAGCCTTGAAAAAGACTATTCCAAAATACAAACGGCAGCTACCGAGCAGAAAAAATCATCGCATACCTCCAATTGGGTAAGCGAGAAAGTCAGTTCAACCTTCATCCGCATTGACCAAAGCTTGCAAACTTGTCCCAATATAGATAAGTGGCTGGTCGGGGCAGAGCGATGATGTTTTGATGATTCAGAAAAAAGAAAACGGCAGTGGCGCCTAAGCACCCACTGCCGTT
Organism: Saprospiraceae bacterium; assembly: GCA_020848965.1. Classification (GTDB taxonomy): domain Bacteria; phylum Bacteroidota; class Bacteroidia; order Chitinophagales; family Saprospiraceae; genus UBA6168. Next base: position 696 of record JADLHE010000581.1, on the reverse strand, counting down.
TTTTTTGGTTGGAATCCTAGTTTCTATTGGCTCATTTCCCAAATTCCGCCATGCGAACGTACCTGCCAAAGACCAAACCGACCCGGGTAATGACCGCCCCATCCGTATCATTTTGGAAGCCAGCCTTGATGCCAAGTTGGAATTTCTTACCCACTTGAGCAAGATAACCAATTGCCACTTGGTATCCCACCGTGAAAACCTGTGTGTCGGTTGCCTTATTGAACACAAAAACCGTAGAGGACGAAAAACCTGGAACGACTACTCTGCTAAAATTGGATGCAGTTGTCGAATGTTCGAACCGAACCAATGGCCCTGCGCCAATCCTGATTTTTTGCGGAGCAATGGAGGCTGGGTGCAAAAAATTGAAGTTCAGCATGGTGCCTAATTGAACACCCGTCGTCGAGCCAAATTCGTCAACACCATTGAAATGAAGAGAGGTGGCCAGCCCAGTGTTCAAATCGAAACGGCGGCTTAAACTATGTTCGTGCGCAGCTTCGACCATGAAACCTCGCAAATCGCCAGTGCCGTGGGTGGAAATCCCCCCGCTTATTTGCAGGGCATCCGGTGTCAATGAGGGGGTTTGTGCAATTGAGTTGAAAGCAGTTAAGCACAAAAAGAAAAATGTGAATTTTGCCATGTTTAGAGATTTTAGTGTGGTGAATAATAGGTTTCGCACCAAAGTTGAAACAGGTTTTG
>JADLHE010000580.1 GCA_020848965.1 Saprospiraceae bacterium | reverse complement strand
GATAGGAATGGATTTCTGTGCTATTTCCATAATCAGCAGCTTTCCATCGTTTCAATCAGCGCCTTAAACTCAACGTTTTGTTTAACATTGTGCTTCAAATCAACCAACTATGAAATCCTTGCTTTTTGTTGTTTCCACTTTTTTGATGTTAGCCAATGCGATTGGCCAGGCCCCAAGCTTCATTTTCACCAAAAACGAAATCGAGGCCAACCTGAAATACATCGCCTCCGATGAACTTGGCGGTCGGCGCACGGCTTCCAAGGGCGAACAAATGGCAGCCGCCTTCCTCGCAAAAGAGTTGGCCAGCTACGGCGTAAAACCCGCTCCCGGCCAATCCGATTTTTTCCAAAAAGTACCATTCGTCAATATCCAACCTGCTAAATCGGCTCAATTGACCATTGGCGAAAACAAGTTCGATAACAAGGACAATTTACTGATTATCAATAGTTTGGAAATTGACCAAGCTGCCGAGGTTGTTTTTGCGGGGCATGGTTGGGTGGACGAGACCGCTGGAATTGACGACTACAAAGGTTTGGACGTGAAAGGCAAAATCGTGGTGACGGTCATGGGCTTGCCCTCCGGCAATTCGCCAAACGAAGTATTTTCCTCAATGGACAAAAAAAAGGAGCTTGCCGCCGAAAGGGGCGCCATTGCCTTGGTTGAATTGTACCAGATGCAACTGCCTTGGGCTTTCGCAAAGGGCTATTACAACAAGGAGCATTTGGAGTTGAAGGACGAAAAACCTGGGAAGTCCAATATCATTTACTGCTGGATTCAAGTCAAAGCTTCTGTTGGAATCGGTAAAAAATTGAATGACGAAAAGCCCAAATGCCATTTGAAAATCAATGCTGGCGAGACGCAAAACTTGGAAGCTAGCAATATCATCGGATTTATTGAAGGCAAAGACCCGGTGCTCCGCAATGAGTATTTGGTTTTGAGCGCCCACTACGACCATGTTGGCATCGGCAAACAAGGCGGCGCTGCTTACATGCCCAACGACAGTATATTCAATGGCGCACGTGACAACGGCATCGGCACGGTGGCTTTGCTTGCTGCCGCAAAACAATTTGCGCAGCACCCGCCAAAGCGGTCGGTGGTTTTACTGGCCTGTACGGCTGAGGAAATTGGCATGTTGGGGAGTGAGTGGTTCGTGAACCACCCTACGGTTGACTTATCCAAAACAGCTTTCAACCTGAACACCGATGGAGCAGGCTATAATGCTACCAATTGTATTAGTTTGATTGGCAAAGGCTTGACCAATATTGATGGCGAGCTGGAACTTGCATGCTCCGATTTAGGCTTGAATGTCTTGGACGACCCAGCACCCGAGCAAAATCTTTACGAGCGTTCCGACAATATTTCCTTTGCGGCCAAAGGCGTTCCGGCCATTGATTTTGCGCCATGCATCACCGAAATGGGCGAAGAGATTTTCAAATACTACCACCAAGCTACCGACAATCCCGACTCCTTGGATTATGACTATATTTTGAAATTCTGCCAAGCCTTCACGCAAGTTGCTAGCTTGATAGCCGATAAAGATGGTAAAATTGACTGGACGGAAAAAGGCGCAAAATACCAGAAAAAATAGGCGGTTCCTTTGTCAAAATCACTGAACCGGCTTGCCTGCTTTTGGGGCAATTAACATGGCCGTACTATTGTTTCTGGCGAAAATCAGGGCGTTTTGTTTTCCTCTTTTAATGGTTCGAATGCGTCGCACTTGGTCCATCACTCGCAATTCGCCCAATGGGAAAACCTCCATTTTGCCTGCTTTGCCGATGGTCAAAACATTGCCAAAATTGGCATCGTACCTGCCCATTTCGATATTGCAATCGTAAAAATTTCCGGCAACTACTATTTCGTTTTGGCCATCTTGGTTCAAATCAATCAGCTGAGCAGCGTTCAAGGTTGAAAACTGTAATTCGTCGGGCAGGAAATGTGCTTCGAACTGACCACCTCCTTTGTTCTCGAAATAGGTACTTCTGAGTTCGTTTGCTTCGTAAACCAGTGACTTATCAATTTTTTCCTTGCCAAACAACTCAGGAAGGCTTGCCTTTGCAAAATCACGAGCGTACAAATATTGCTTTTTCAGCGGGGGCAACTGCTGCGTTATTTCATCGAAATTGGCAAAGGGGATTTCCCGCCCTCCCAAATGATAGGTCAGGATTTGTTCGATTTGGTCATTGTCATCGAAATCGTTAACGTAGAGCTTGATTGGTTCCTTCGTATTTGGTTTGAAACGGGCATTTTCACCTAGATTGCCCGCAAGGATGTCCATGTCCCCGTCCTTGTCAAAATCGTTGGCCAACACGAAATTCCACCAGCCTTTCAGCAGTCCTGCCCCGCCTTTTCCATCCGATTGGACATAAGTTTTCTTGAAAGAATTTCCTTCGTTGTAAAAAATGGCCGGAGCATCCCATTCCAAAGCCAGCACAAGGTCTTCGTCGCCGTCCTTGTCCATGTCTGCCCATTGGCCATTTTTAACGAAGCCAACTTGCTCCAGTTCTGGGGCTATTTGCTTGGTAACATTTTCAAACTGCCCGTTCCCTTTGTTCATCAACAATGCTGAGGTGGGCACCATCCCGTACTTCCAAGGCATGGCACGTGCACCGAGAAAGAAATCCACCAAGCCATCTTTATTGAAATCGGTTGGCAAAACACAGGAAGCGGTCATGTAAACCCCTTGAAAATCAAGTCTTTGAAAATTGCCTTTTCCATCATTCAAATAGTACCGCTGTTTCATCGCCTCATCCTTCCCTTGGTATTCATTGCCTCCAGCAGCGATGACCAAATCGAGGTCGCCATCCTTTTCGATGTCCACAAAAACGGCATCCACGTCCTCAAAAAGGCTGTCGCTTTGGATTGCCTTGGGCGTATTTTCCACAAAACTGCCATTTGGCTTTTGATAGAAAAGTACGCTTTTGGTGCGCTTGGAAGAACCGAAGAAGACATCCTCCAATCCATCGCCGTTCACGTCGCCAATTGCCAAGGCTGGCCCTTCGGAGGAGACCATATTGGGGGTCAAGCGCTCCCGGTCGAACTCGACGAATGGGTTTTCCTTGTGTTTGAAAATCAAACCAGCCGCTTGCGTCAAATCTTCAAAAGCAAAAGAATTTGCCTGTTTTCCACTTAAAATCCGATGTTCGAAAACAGGCAAACCAGCCTGCCATTTTGCTTCAAAAATGCTGTTGTAGCGGATGTTCTGCAATTTTTGGTACCCACTGCCGGGCCATATCACCAAAACAGAATCAATGGTAGTGGTATCGCCCAAACCCACATGCAGATTGCCAAGCATGCTGGATTGATAACCCCTGACTGGGTAGTTTTCATACACCAGTTTGCCTTCCTTTTTGAAAACGACCACTTTTGCGCCGATACCGTTCACGTTTTTCGGGCTACCCTTAAATTGGAGGCTGAGCCAAGCATTCTTGCCCGTCCTTTTCTTTTCCGATGTCAGGTTTTTATACACAAAAGGCTCATCATCAATATTGTTGGTCACGATGTCGAGGTCGCCGTCATTGTCCAAATCCGCATAAATGGCCCCGTTGGAATAGCTCTCGGTATTGCCATCCACCGAGTTGGTCAAATCATCGAACCGCAGCTTGCCGTCGTTCTTGAAAAACTTGTTCTTCAGCTTGATTTTCGGCATTTTATCAATATAGACAAGGTCTGCCTCCTCCAAGTTATTGGAATTGCCCTTGTACCTCACCTCGCTGTTCTCCCTGAATTTCACGTAATCAATATCGTTCATTCGGTGAGGAATGCCATTGGCAATGAAGAGGTCTTTCCAGCCGTCATCGTCAAAATCCATGAACAGGGAAGTCCACGACCAATCCGTGGCATGAACCCCAGCGAACATCCCGATTTCTTGGAAATGGCCATCGCCCTTATTAAGTTGGAGGTTGTTTCTTGCAAATTGTTGGTTGTAGCCGTAGCCCAACTTGAAAAGATTGAGCGCATAATCGTCTTCGCCCAATGAGCTTTTCAAAATGGCAGGGTCATCGGGCAACATGTCGAGGGAGATAATATCCGACCAGGCATCGTTGTTGATGTCGCCAATGTCCACCCCCATCGAAAACTGGCTGGTATGCTGTATTTGCTCGGTCAAAACCTCTTTGAAAGCCCGTCCGCCGTTCGGCCCCGGCACGTTCAGGTAGAGGTAGTCGTTTTCATGGAAATCGTTTCCGATGTAGATGTCTGGCCAGCCGTCTTGGTTGATGTCGCCTGTTGCAACGCCCAATCCGTAGCCAATGACCGAGGCATCAATGCCAGAAATATCAGTCACATCGGTGAAAACGCCATCGTCGTTGCGGAGCAAAAAATCGCCCGCCAATGAATCCCTCGTGCCTTTGAAAGTCCTTTTTTGGCCAAATGTACCGTTTGCATGCAGGGAGTGGTTCATTTGGTAAAGGTCGAGGTCGCCATCAAGGTCGTAGTCGAAGAAGGTGGCCTGTGTGCCAAAGCCCACTAAATCAAGGCCATAAGGAATGGCTTCTTCGGCAAATTTTGGGATGCCGTTTTCCACGCCCTTGTTGATGTAGAGCAGGTTTCGGCCCTTGATGTTTTGAAAACGCCCGACCTGATTGATATACAAATCCAAATTGCCGTCATTGTTGATGTCCACCACTGAAACACCAGTGGTCCATTTTGGGTAAACCAAGCCTTCTTTCAGCCCAGTTTCTTCGGTCACATCTTTGAATTTTAGGTTGCCTTGGTTCAAAAACAGCTTGTTTTCATCCATATTCGAGGTGAAGAAAAGGTCAACCAAGCCGTCATTGTTGAAGTCACCAGCCCCTACCCCACCCCCGTTGAAGAAGTACATGTAGTTGAACACGTTGAACTCAATCGTCTGTCGCATCGTGTTCTTGAAATCAAGGCCCGTTTGCGATTTGCGGAGCAATTCAAAACCAGCTTCCCCCTTGTTTTGGCTGTGCTTACCATTGCAACCCATCAGCAATGCCGACACGGCAATCGTTACCAAAAATTCAAATTTTTTAGCCATAAACTTTGTCACTTTTCTATTCACAACCAATTGATTTTCAATAAGAAAACAGTTTAATTCAGTTCAAATGCCTTTGGAGCAGTTCCGTTCACCAAGGCTATAATTCGCTTTTTGTTTCCGCTGCTCAGCTCGAAAATATCACGGATATTGCCTCGAACAAAAAAGCCGGATGCTCGGTTTTCGACCCATTCGAAATTGCCTTTTCCTTTGTTCAAAAGCACGTGGCCAAAGCTGGCATCGAGCCGTGAGAACTGCGGCAAAAAGCCCGTGTCATTGCCCCCCATGACCAAATCGAGCTGTTTATCCCCGTTCAAATCCATCAAATGGATGGCATTGACACACGAGTATTGGACCTCCTTGGGCAAAGGTTTCATTTCAAAATTTCCTTTGCCATCGTTGATGGCCACCGCCGACTTGAAGTAATTGCCGTTCCAAACCAGCGCCTTTTTTAGCGCCTCTTTTGAGAAAAGGTCTTGGATGGCTTTTTTCGCAAAATCGGCATATTTCAGGTTTTCCTTTTTAAGGCTCGGAAGTTGGTCGGTCAGTTCCTTTTTCATGGCAATGGGCATGTCTTTCCCATCAATGGTTCGGGTCAAAATGCGTTCAAAATTGCCGTTTTTGTCCAAATCACCTACCCAAAGCCGGGCTGGTGCTTCGTTGCTGCCCTTGAAATAGAAGTTCTCCCCCCGGTTTCCAAGCACGAGGTCTTGGTCGCCGTCGTTGTCAATATCTGCGGCTTTGATGGCATACCACCAACCAAAATATTCGCTAAGGCTGGTCGTGATTTTTTCAAATTTACCAGATTTTATTTTGAAAACTTGCGGGCAACGCCATTCGCCAACCACGATTAATTCAGGGTTTTGGTCGCCATCCATGTCCGTCAAGACAGCATCTGTAGCCATGCCGATGGTTACAAAATCCGGGGCAATTGATTTCGCCACGTCGTTGAAAATCCCATTCCCCAAATTTTGATAGATGAAATGCTTTGGGGGCAAGCCATATTTGCCAGGTACACAGCGACTGAAAACTAGCAAATCCGTGTCGCCATCCTTGTCGAAATCCACGGGCAAGACTTTGGATGTATTGTAACCGTTGAGCGGCAATGCCCTCATGTTTAGGGTAAATGCCCCTTTGCCATCGTTGAAATAAAGCAAATCCTGCAATTCTCTGGAAGTTTCAGGATATTCGTTGCCGCCCGTGCCTATGAAAAGGTCTTGGTCGCCATCACCATCCGCATCAAAGAAAGCTGCTGCTGTCTGTTCTATGGTTTTATCCGTTTGAAAGCCTGGGTTTTGCGATTTCGTCAATGTTCCATCGGCATTTTGAAGGTATAGTTGACCAGTTTGCCCTTTTCCACCGCAAACAAATAGGTCTTCAATGCCGTCACCATTCACGTCGCCTTTGGCCGATTTTGGGCCTTCTTTAGAAACCATCCGCATCACCAGGCCCTCGTTGTAAAAATCAATAAAGTCGTTTTCAATATGGCTTTCCAAAGGCAAAGTTGAGGGTGAGAAAATACCTTTGGGTGCTACCATTTCAGCTGGTTTTGACGCCATTGAAGCGGCGTGGTCAATCAAAATCGTGGTGTCAATTGCTGGATTTAGCAACAAGGTCTTTTTTTGGTCGTGCCAAATCACGACAATGGAATCAACCTTTGGGTCTTGACCAAGCCCGAAGACCATTTTATAGTCAACGGAAGATTGGAACCCACGGCTGGGCACCATTTGCTGGTTTAGCACTTCTCCTTTTCTATAAAGATTGACTTTTGAACCAATGGCGAATGTGTTCTGGCCTCTGCCCTTCAGTTGAACTGATAAATAGTGGTTTGTCTTGGTTTGGCTGGCTTTGTTTCGGTAAACAAAAGCCTCTTGGTTTACATTGTTTACCACCAAATCCAAGTCGCCATCGTTGTCGAGGTCACCATAGGCAGCGCCATTTGAAAAAGAAGGGGTGTCAAAACCCCATTTTTCGCCAACATCTTCAAAGCTCAAGTCGCCACCGTTGTGGAAAGCCTTGTTCAAAATTGGATTGGATGGCATTTTTTCAATGACCTTTTCAATGGCTTCTTTTTTACCAGAAAGCGCCATTTCCTGAATGATTTCGTCGGCAAAAAAATTGATGAAATCTTGGTCAATAACGTCTTTTGCAATGCCGTTGCAGACATAAATATCTCGCAAGCCGTCATTGTCCATGTCCCATAGCAGCGCACCCCAACTCCAATCCGTGGCTGCCACGCCAGCATAATTTGCTATTTCACTGAAAGTGCCGTTTTTATTGTTCAGTTGCAGGGTGTTCTGCATGAATTGGTGATAAAACCCCCGCTCTTGCTTTAATTTATACACACTATATGACTCAAAAACGGTGTTGGATTTAAGCCGTGTTTCATCACCCGGAAGCATTTCGGTTGTGAAGATTTCCGGGTATCCATCATTGTTAATATCGGCCATGTCAGCCCCCATTGAGGCAAGGCTAAGGTGCTCTATCCATTGTTCTACCTCTTCCTTAAATGTGCCGTCTTTTTGGTTGATATACAAATAATCCCTTTCGTAAAAATCGTTGGAAATGAACAGGTCAGGCCAATTATCGCCATTTACATCTCCCACTGTAACGCCAAGGCCAAAGCCTATCAAAGAACCATAAATTTTAGCTGCTTTGGTGACATCCGTGAACTTGCCTCCATCATTGCGGAGCAACTTATCCCCACCACCTTTCAGGAAATCCTTTACTGGCCAGTCTTCAGCATATAATTCTCGGTTATTGGAATAATTAAGGGTATTTACTGGCATAAAACTGTTGTTCAGAATATAACAGTCGAGGTCGCCATCCAAATCATAATCAAAAAATGCGGCATGGGTCGTGTAACCGTTTTCATTCAGCCCATATTCAGCCGCACTTTCCGTAAAAGTCAGGTCTTTATTGT